>JAMFST010000836.1 GCA_026225435.1 Labilithrix luteola | reverse complement strand
GGGAGCATCTGTCGTAGCGGCGCGTTGACCCGCAACCGTGGCGCCACTACTTCTCCCTCCGTGTCCGACGCCCCGCCGCCCGCACCTGGTTCACCCGGATCGCGTTTCGCCCCCAAGCCGCCCTGGTTGAAGGTCCGCGCCCCCGGCGGCGCCAACTACACGGAGCTGAAGGAGACGTTCCGCGCGCTCGACCTGCACACGGTCTGCGAGGAGGCGCGTTGCCCCAACGTCGGCGAGTGCTGGAGCGAAGGCACCGCCACGGTCATGCTCCTCGGCGACGTGTGCACCCGCGGCTGCCGCTTCTGCGCCGTCACCACCGGTGACCCGCGCGGCGCCGTCGACGTGCGCGAGCCGGAGCACGTCGCCCGCGCCATCTCCAAGATGAAGCTGCAGTACGTCGTCTTGACCATGGTCGACCGCGACGACCTCCTCGACGGCGGCGCCGGCCACGTCGCCAAGACCGTCTCGCGCCTCCACGAGCTGCGTCCGGATCTGCTCGTCGAGACCCTCCTCGGGGACTTCGGTGGCCACCTCGATTACGTCGACACCACCGTCGACGCTCGCCCCGACGTCTGGGCCCACAACATCGAGGTCGTCCGCCGCCTCCAGCGCGTCATGCGCGACGTCCGCTGCAGCTACGACCGCTCGCTCGGAGTCCTCCGCCGCGCCAAGGAGCGCGATGCGACACGCGTCACCAAGTCGAGCATCATGGTCGGCTGCGGCGAGACGGACGAGGAGGTCCTGGAGACGCTCGCGGACCTGCGTGCGGCGGGCGTGGATATCGTCACGCTCGGCCAGTACCTTCGCCCCACCCCGAAGCACGCCGAGGTGAAGCGGTACGTCGATCCGGACACGTTCGACGTGTACCGCCGTCACGCCGAGTCGCTCGGGTTCCCGTTCTGCGCGTCGGGCCCGCTGGTGCGCAGCTCGTACAAGGCGGCGGAGACGTTCGTACGCAGCATGCTCGCGCCGGGAGATCCGGAGAAGGCGGACCGCCTGCTCAAGGAGCGCCTCGCGGAGTCGCGCGCGGCGGCGGAGCGGCTCGGTGCCGAGGATGCGGCGGCGGAGCCGAAGACCACGAGCGAGTACGCGGCGCGGTCGGCGGTGAAGCTGCTGCCGCTGAATAGCCTCGTGCGGCGGGGCGCCGAGCGGCAGCCCTGATTTCGCGTCGGTCGACGTCGCGCGCGGTACGTGCTGTGTCCGGACCGCGGGCTCGGAAGGTGTCTCACGTCACGTGGGCACCGAGGGCTTGTGTCCCCGTGGCTGACTCACCACCGGTTCATCTCTCATGGACGAGATGTGTGACACGCCAAACGCTCCTGCAACGGCGATAGCTGACATCCAGAGCGCCCAGCCAACGTACAGACCACGAT
The DNA here is from genome assembly GCA_026225435.1 of Labilithrix luteola. GTDB lineage: Bacteria > Myxococcota_A > Polyangia > Polyangiales > Polyangiaceae > JAMFST01. Next base: position 806 of record JAMFST010000836.1, on the reverse strand, counting down.
CGATCAAGATGCCTACGAGCAGAGGCGCGAGAATCGCAGCGATCGACATCACGGATTGATTGACGCCCATCACGAGGCCTTGACGCTGCGGTGAAACACGCTTGGAAATCCGCGCCGTGATCGTCGGCCTGAGCACCGCCGCGCCACCGTGACTCAGGGTAAGGAATGCCAGCGTCACGGAGACTGTATGGCTCAGCGAGAGCGCGCCAAACCCGATGGCCATCAGCAGGAAGCCCGCGAAGACCAGGGTACGCTCCCGGAACCACCGTAAGAGGTGTCCAAGAGCTATCGCCTGAAAGAAGAAATTCATGAGACCTGCGTAAGCGAACAGAAAACCGGCGGTCTGAGCGCCCATCGGCTCTCCCTGCCAGGTGACGCGCCCGGCAAGAAAAAGGGCGAAGCCGGATACGAACGTGTTGAAGGCGAAATAGAAGAGGGACAGGAGAAAAAAGAGTCCGCCGGTCGCTGGGTCGCGAAAGCATGCCAGGATCGGCCCGACAGGCAGCAAGGTCTCGGACGGTCCTCTGTGCTTGGCCCTTACTCCCTTGGGCAACAGCACGGTCGTCGCCACGATGCTGAGAGCCGAAAGAACGCAGGCCCCCCAGATCGGCGTCGTCAGGCTGTGCCTGGCCAGGAGCCCGCCGAGGCTCGGCCCAACGAGCATGCCCAGACCGAAGGCCGCTCCAACGATACCGAATGCCCTTGTCCTCTGCTCGGGTGGCGTATTGTCCGAGACGTATGCGTGCGCGACGGAAATGTTACCCGCAGTCAAGCCGTCGATGATCCTCGCCGCGAAGATGAGCCAT
>JAMFST010000835.1 GCA_026225435.1 Labilithrix luteola | reverse complement strand
TGATCTTGCCGGACCGCCCGCAGATCGCGGGAGCGCTCGGCGCCGCGCTCTTCGCGCTCGACGACTACCGGCGTGAAGGCGCCGCCCGGCGACAGGCCGACGTGGCCATCGAAGCGGCCGTCGACGACCCCGCGAACGCGCTCAACTGCAAACCCGCGTGCGTCGGCAAGGACGCGCTCATCCAACTCCACGATACCCCGCGAGAGATCTCCTCCTCATGACGACCCCTGCCAACCAGACGAATCCCGAGATCGGTCCCGCCAAGTCCCTCGACCAGAGCGCCGTCGTGATCGCCGGTGGCACCTCCGGTGTCGGCCTGGCCGCCGCCCACCACTTCGTCGCCTCCGGCACGCGACGTCTCGCGCTCATCGGGCGCAACAAGGAGCGCGGCGAGGCGGCGCTGGCCGCGGTGAAGGAGAAGGCGCAAGCGCCGGACCTGAAGGCGGTCTTCCTCTCCGCCGACACAAACGACGTCGAGCAAGCGACCCGGGTGATGAGCGAGGCGCACACGGCGCTCGGCGGCATCGACGTCCTCATCAACACCACGGCCGGCTCCTACGTCCCCAAGCTCCTCTTCCGCACCGAGGTCGCCGACATCCTGCCGATGCTGATCCAGCAGGCGATCGGCCCGATGCTCATGAGCCGCCTCGTCCTTCCGTACATGCGCGAGCAGAAGAGCGGCGTCATCCTCAACGTCGCCTCCGACGCGGCCAAGGTACCCACACCGGGCGAATCGATCATCGGCGCGGCCATGGCGGCGATCGTCACCTTCTCGCGCACCCTGGCGATCGAGGCCAAGCGCGACGGCATCCGGGTGAACGCGCTGACGCCGTCGCTCATCGGCAACACGGACGTCTACACCCGCGTGATGAACGACCCGTTCAGCGCCAAGCTGTTCAGCAACGCGGCGAAGCTAGCGAGCCTCGGCGTCGCCCAGCCAGAGGATCTCGCGGCGCTCATGGTGTTCCTCGCCAGTCCCGCCGCGGCGCGGCTCACCGGTCAGGCCATCAGCCTGAACGGCGGCATCTCCGCGGCCTGAAGTGGCGGGCGCCGCTACTTCCTGTACACGTCGAAGCCGCTCTTCCCCTCACCGAGCGACGGCTGCAGTACCCCTCGCTCGTCGAAATCCCCACCATTCTCCGTACGATACGGGATTGGCTCGGTCGTCTGGATGGTCAGCAACCGCTCGACATACGCATTGGCGACCTCGGTGAACCGCTCATCAGGAAGGCGCACCGTGCGGTAGACGACGAACGAGGGGACGACGTCCATCCCTGTGTAGAACAGCAGACCGCGGGTCAGCGGGAAGAGGATGTCCTCGAGCGGGCCGTTCAGGCCGCGGGGTCCGAGCTGCTCCTCGCGCGCGCCCGTCGTCGTCACGATCATCCCGCGTCGCCCGGCGAGCGTCCCTTCGCCGTAGCGCGCCCACTGCTTCGTCCCTGGCTTCGGCACCCCGATGGCGAAGCCGTGGGCGAACACCCGGTCGACCCAGCCCTTCAGGATCGCCGGCATGGAGAACCACCACAGCGGGAACTGCAGGATGACCGCATCGGCCCAGAGCAGGCTCGCTTGCTCCGCGGCCACGTCGGGCGACTGCGTGCCGCCATGAAACGCGTCGCCAGACGCGCGGTGGTACACGAGTCGCTCGCCCGGATCGCGCTCGGGAAAATCCTCTGCGTCGGCCGACGCCTTGAACTTCATCGCGTAGAGGTCGGAGACGCGAACCTGATGGCCGGCCGCGACGAGCGCGGCAACGGCGAAGTCCTTCAGCGAGCCGTTGAGCGAGCGGGGTTCCGGGTGCGCGTAGACGATGAAGTAGTTCATGAAAGGTCAGATCGTGGTGTACGCGTACTTCGAGATGAGCAGCTTCTGGATGTGGTTCGTCCCCTCCCAGATCTGCGTCACCTTGGCGTCGCGCATCATCCGCTCCACCTGGTAATCGCGCATGTAGCCGTTGCCGCCGTGGAGCTGGACGGCGTCGGTGGTCACCTTCATGGCCGTGTCAGAGCAGAACACCTTGGCCATCGAGGCGAAGGCGCGGGCGCGCTCGTCGTTCACCGGTGCGATCTCCGCCGAGCGGTACAGCAGCGAGCGCGCCGCCTCCACCGCGGTCATCATGTCCGACACCATCTCGCGCACCATCTGGAACTTGGAGATCGACGATCCGAACTGCGTGCGCCCGGCCGTGTAGCCGATCGACGCATCGAGCGCCCCTTGCGCGATCCCGAGCGCGTGCGCGCCCACCAGCGGGCGGGTGTAGGTCAGCGTGTCCATCATGTACGAATATCCGCGCGCGGGGTCGCCGACGACGTGCGCGTCCGGCACGAAGACCTCGTCGAGGATCACGTCGGCGGTGGGGAACCCACGCATCCCCATCTTCTTCTCCTGCGCGCCGAACGACAGTCCAGGGTCGTCCTTGTGCACGAGGAACACGCCGAAGGCCGCCTCCTTGGGCGCACCGCTGCGCGCGAGCACCGCGTACCACTCGGAGTGCTGCGCGTTGGAGATGAAGCGCTTGTGGCCGTGGAGGCGCCAGCCGCCATCGACCCGCTCGGCGCGCGTCTTGAGGCCGGGCAGATCCGAGCCGCCACCTGGCTCGGTGAGGCAGAAGCTCGCCAGCTGCTCACCGGCGGCGATCTTCGGGACCACCTCCTGCTTCAGCGCGTCGCTGCCGAAGGCGATGATCGGCGTGAGCGCTGCCCACGAGGTGAGGAGGATGCTGGCGGAGCTGGCACAGGCGCGCGCGACCTCCTCGAGCACGATCACCTGCGAGATCAGATCGCCGCCACCGCCGCCGAGCTCCGGCGGATAGGCCAGACCGAGCAGCTCCAGCTCGCGAAAGGCGGCCATCGAGCGCTCGGGGAACTCGGCGAGCTCATCGACCTCGATGGCGTTCGGGCGGATGCGCGCGTCGACCATCCGGCGCACGTTCTGGCGGAGCGACTCGTGCACGTCGGTGGCGATCATGGTGCGCTAGTGTACGAGGCCGACCGAGGAGCGACGAGAGCAAAAGGCGCGCGTCACGGTGTAACCTTGGTCTCACGACGATGGCCTACCGGGAGGAGACGAAGCGTCCGGTCGATCGGGAGCTCGACGCGCTCCACGATCTGCTCGCCCGCGCGCGCCGCGTGCGCAGGCAGGCGGCGCTCCCCACGCTGCTCATCGCCGCGGCGACGGCCTCCATCGGCGTCTCCGCGCACGTGCTCGGCTACTGGTCCGTCTTCGGTGTCGACGAGGACGGTCGTTACCTGCTCGGCGCCGTGACGGTCTTCGCCGCCGCTTCGCTGTGCGCGCTGCCGGTGCTCCTTCCCGGCGCGGCGGTCTATCTCGTCCTCCGCGCGCGCACGCGAAACACCTGGCGCATCGTCCACGCCCGCGCCGGTGTCGACGAGCAGTGGCTGGCGGAGAACGTGAAGCGATATGGCTAGGGGCGCCGCCGGCACACGCAGATCCCGAGGTCATCGAGGAGCGCGCCGCGCGGCGTGAGAACAGTCTTCGCCAGGGCGGAGACGCACTCTGCCGCCGTCGCCCCGCGCAGCGCTGCGGCGAAGTCGAGCGGATCCGCAGGCATGGCCGTCGCTCGTGCAACGCGGAGCTCGAGACAATGCTTCCGCCGTGATCCCGTAACGTCCGTCCGTCCACTTCAAACGTTACAAATAGCCGCGCCCCACAGGCATCCCCGCCGCGGCATCCTCACCGGATCATCGCCGACAACAGCCGCCGCACGTACGGATCCTCCGCCAGCGCGCTCTCCTTGATCTCCGCGTGCGCCGTCGCCCGCGGCGTCTCG
>JAMFST010000089.1 GCA_026225435.1 Labilithrix luteola | reverse complement strand
GCGCGGCGTGCTCACCGTGCGCGGCGGCCGGACCTACCCCTGCGCCGAGCTGTGGAAGCTGCGCAGCGTGACGCCGGTGGCTCCACGGGCACCGCGCACCTTCTGATCGGTTCGCCGGATCGGTATGATGCCGGCGTGACCAGTCGAGACGAGCTCGGGAGCCTCCTCAAGAAGGCGGCGGCGGCGATGAAGAGTGACCTGAAGGGGGCCGTGGCCACCCTCGAGCAGGCCTACGCGCTCGCCACTGCCAGCGGCGATGCCGAGGACACGGCGGTGATCGCCGAGGAGCTGGCGCGCGCGTGGGCGCGGCGGAAGTCGGCCGCCCGTGCGTTGTATTATGCACGGAAGTCGACGGTCCTCGCGCCGGCGCAGAAGGCCACCTGGACGACGCTGGCCAAGACCTGCGAGCTGGTCGCCTCGCGGCAGCACGCGCGCGGAGCTTCGGCCGAGGGGCGAGCGCGCGCTCTCTACCGCGCGTCCGCGCACGCCTTCAAGAAGGCGGCGTCGCTGTCGAAGGACGCGGAGGACAAGCGCTGGCTCCTCGAGCTGGCGAGCGACGCAGCCAAGCAGGGCAACGCCTGAGCGGTCACTCCGCCGGCGGAGCCGCAGCGGACGATCGTCGACGACGAAGACGTGCGCCAGGTGACAGCCGGTGGACACGGCGTTGGACAGCGACCGCGGATGACGTCAGCATGCGCGCCATGGGGCGGGGCGGGGAGCGCGTGCTCGCGAAGATCGTCGCTGCCTCGGTCGTGATCGCGGCGAGCGCAGGCATGGCGACCACCGCCGCCGCGGCCGACACGACGCACCTCGAGCTGGAGTGGAACGCGCCGTCCACGTGCCCCGGCCGGCAGGCCGTCCTCGACGAGGTGGCGCACACGCTCGGATCGGCGCGCGCGGTGAGCGACGCGACCGTCGTGCGGGTCGACGTCACGCGAGATGCGACCGCGACGACGGACCGCTTCCTGGGGACGCTGCGCATGACCAGCGGCGCGCAGGTGCACGAGCGGAGGCTGGAGGCCGATGACTGCGCGGCGGTGGCGTCGGCCGCGGCGTTGATCATGGCGCTCGCCGTCGAAGGGATCCTCCCGGCGGCGCCACCGCCGTCTCCTCCACCGCCGCCAGCAGCGCCACCGCCGGCGCCACGTCGTTCGCCGGTCACGCGTCCGGTGCCGATCGAGCCCGAGGCCGCGCCGCATGCCACGGAGCCGTGGCGGTCGCGGCTCGTCGTCTCGGCTGCTGCGCTGGCGGACACGGCGACGCTCCCGGCCGTCGCGCTCGGTCCCGACGTCGGCGTCGGCTGGAGCGGTTCGCACGGCGCGCTGCGCGTCGGAGTCTCGGTGCACGGAGCGTTCTTCCCCTCGCGCTTCGGCGGCGTGGACGACACCGGCGGTCGCTTCGACCTCCTCGAAGGGCTGCTTCGCGGGTGCGCGGGCTACGCCTCAGGGAACCTCGAGGTCGGTCCCTGTCTCGGCCTCGGCGTCGATCACATGTCCGGCAGCGGCCGCGGCTCGTCGGTGTCGCTCACCGGCTCGGGGAGCTGGGCATCCGCGCAGGGGGGCGCGCTGGCCTCCTGGTCGCTGTCGCGCTGGCTCGCCGTGGAGGCGCTCGTCGGCGCCGCCGTCCCCCTCGCTCGCCCCACGTTCGTGCTCGATTCGCCCGCCTCGGCCACCGCTCCCGCCAGCAGCGCCGCGGTGCACCGGCCGGCGCCCGTCTCCGCGCGCTTCGGAATCGGCCTTCAGCTACGCTTTTTTTGACGGATCCGGCTCCCGGCCGTCACTCCCTTCGGATCAGGATGCTCGCTCTTCGTGCGCCGGTGGACCCCGCGCGTCCGCTCCCGCAGCAGGAGGCGGCGCCGGCTGCCCCGCGTCCGACGTTCGCCGAGGTGTACGAGTCGTCGTTCGCCTTCGTGTGGCGCAACGCGCGGCGGCTGGGGGCGCCGGAGGCCACCGTCGACGACGTGGTGCAGGACGTGTTCGTCATCGTTCACCGCATCCTCGGCGAGTTCGAGGGGCGCTCGTCGCTCAACGTGTGGCTCTTCGGCATCACCCGCAACGTGGTGCGCGAGCACCGGCGCACCTTGCAGAGCCGTCACCCGCACGCCTTGCGCGCGGAGGAGCCGGTGGACCACGATCAGCTGGTCGACAGCGCGCCCGGTCCGCACGAGAACGCGGTGCAGGCGGAGGCGGCGCGCCTGGTGGACCGGCTGCTCGAGTCGCTCGACGACGAGAAGCGCGAGGTGTTCATCCTCGCCGAGCTGGAAAAACGTCCGGCACCGGAGATCGGAATCGCCCTCGGGATCCCACTCAACACCGTGTACTCGCGGCTACGTCTCGCCCGGCAAGCGTTCGCCGCCGCCGCCGCCCGTCACCGCGCGCGAACCGAAGGAGCGTCCCGATGAACGATCTGAGCCCCGAGGACGAGGCGTTGCTCGAGCTGGCGCGCGACGGCTACGAGCCGACCGCCGAGCAGCGCGCGCGGGCGCGGACGCGGATGATCGGGCGCCTGGGGATCGCTGCCGGGCTGGCGACGGGGACCGCAGCGGGGACGGCCGGCGGAACGGGGACGGCGGCGGCGGCGACGCTGACCGCGGCGACCTCGGTGGCGGCGGGCTCGACGGCCGCGGCCACGTCCGGCGCGCTCGTGGTGGCGGGAAAGGTGCTCGCCTCGCTGGCGGTCGTCGGAGCGGTCGGAGCGGGATCGGTCGCCGGGTACCGCGCGGTCTCGCGCCCGGTGGCCGCGCCGGTGGCGGTCGTTGCGAGCGCGCCGGAGAGCGCGCACGTCGCGCCGGTCACGCCCGTGGCTCCGGCGGCACCGGCACCGGTACCTGCAGCTGCATCCGCTCCGGAGCCCACGGCGGTCGCTCCCATCCTCGCTCCGGTCGTGCCGGCAGCTCCGCGCGTCGAGGCCAAGGCGGCCCCTGCGCGCCCCGTGGAGGTT
>JAMFST010000834.1 GCA_026225435.1 Labilithrix luteola | reverse complement strand
TTGCGGCCATATCCGCGGTTTATGAGCGCCTTCTCCTCTCCTCACTCCCACTCGATCGTCGCCGGCGGCTTGCTCGAGATGTCGTAGACGACCCGGTTGATCCCGCGCACCTCGTTGATGATGCGGCTCGAGATCTTGCCGAGCACCTCGTACGGCAGCTTGGCCCAGTCGGCGGTCATGCCGTCGATCGAGTGGACCGCGCGGACGGCGCAGACCTCGTCGTAGGTGCGGTTGTCGCCCATGACGCCGACGGTGCGCACCGGCAAGAGCACGCAGAAGCTCTGCCAGACGCTGTTGTACAGACCGGCGGCGCGGATCTCCTCGTCGACGATGGCGTCGGCGCCGCGCAGCACCTCGAGGCGCTCGGGGGTGACCTCGCCGAGGCAGCGGATGGCGAGGCCCGGTCCGGGGAAGGGCTGGCGCCAGAGGACGTCGTGCGGCATACCGAGCGCCTCGCCGGCGGCGCGCACCTCGTCCTTGAACAGCTCGCGCAGCGGCTCGACGAGCTTCATGCGCATCTTCTCGGGCAGGCCGCCGACGTTGTGGTGGCTCTTGATGACCGCGCTCGGCCCCTTGTGCGAGACGCTCTCGATGACGTCGGGATAGAGCGTGCCCTGCACGAGGAAGGCGGCGTTCTCCACCTTCTTCGCTTCCTCGTCGAAGACCTCGATGAAGACGCGGCCGATGATCTTCCGCTTCTGCTCGGGGTCGGTGATCCCTTTCAGCTGCGAGAGGAAGCGCTCCTGCGCGTCGACGGCGGTGAGATCGAGGTGGAAGTTCTCCGAGAACATCGCCACCACCGACTCCTTCTCGCCGCGGCGGAGCAGGCCGTTGTCGACGAAGATGCACTTGAGGCGCGCGCCGATGGCGTGGTGGCAGAGGATGGCCGCGACCGACGAGTCGACGCCACCGGACAGACCGCAGATGGCGCGGCCGGTCTCGCCGACCGTCGCCTTCACGATGCCGATGGCCTCCTCGGTGAAGGAGCCCGGCGTCCACGACGGCGCGAGCTTGGCGACGTCGAAGAGGAAGGCGCCGAGCAGCTCGGCTCCGCGCGGGGTGTGGACGACCTCGGGGTGGAACTGGATCCCGTACAGATGGTCGGCCTCACGCGCGACGGCGCAGAACGGAGCGTTGGGGCTCTCGCTGATGCCGACGAAGCCGGTGGGGAGCTCGGTGAGCTTGTCGCCGTGGGACATCCACACGTCGATGCTCTCGCCGCCGGCGAAGCGGTGGAAGGGGCCGACTGCCTTGTCGATCTTCACCTTGGCCGCGCCGTACTCGCGGTGCGAGGAGCGCTCGACCTTGCCGCCGAGCGCGTGCGCCATCAGCTGCAGCCCGTAACAGATGCCGAGGACCGGCACGCCGAGGGCGAAGACCGCGGGATCGATGGTCGGCGCCCCCTCGTCGTACACGCTGGACGGTCCGCCCGAGAGCACGACCGCGCGCGGATTCATCGACCGGATCTGCTCGATGGGCAGTGTGCACGGGTGGATTTCGCAGTACACGCGCTGCTCGCGGATGCGACGAGCAATGAGCTGCGTGTATTGGGAGCCGAAGTCGAGGACCAGGACGAGGTCGCGATTCATCGCGAGGCTGATACCACGCGGCGGCCGGGGCTTCGGCCTCTTGTTGCTGGTGATGGTGGCGGCGTGCAAGGGCTCGGGAGCCGACGCGACCACCTCGAGCGATCCGGTCGTGCGCGGGGACGAGCTGTTCCGCGTGGCCTGCTCGCGCTGTCATGGCGCGGAAGGGAAGGGCGGCCCGGTCGGCATGCTCGGTGAGCTACCGGCGCGCGACTTCACCGATCCGACCTTCCAGGCGCGCGTCACCGACGAGGACATCGGGCGGACCATCCGCAACGGCCGCAAGGGGATGCCCGCCTTCGCCGCGGTCTTCACCCCGGATCAGGTGGCGGTGCTGACCTCGCGCGTGCGCCGCTTCGGGCCGCCCGCACGTGACGCGGGCGACGCTCCTAGAAACGACCGCTGAACGTACCCACGCCGCCGCCGACGCTGCTGCCGCTGCCGACGAACACCGGCTTGACGTCGAAGTGCTGGAGGAAACCCTCTTCCTCCTCCGGCTCGTCTTTCTGGGGAGCTTCCGGCCCGCTCGGCCCGCTGCGGCGGGTGGCGAAGAAGACGACGCCGCCGGAGACGACGCCGGCGATGCCGACCGCCATGCCGACGTCGGCGAGCGCGAGCTTCGTCTTCGCGTGGCTGACGGCGGAGCTGCTGCAGTTCGGCTCGCAGCTGCTGCGCATGGAGTCCACGTCGGACTTGCCGCTGACGCCGAAGTACGCCCAGCCGATCAGGCCCACGACGCCGACACCGCCGAGCACGTAGGCGATGGGGGAGGCCGGCCTGGCCTGCTGCACCGGCGCGGGAGCGGGCCCGCCCGGCTTCGTCGCCGTGGCGAGCGGAGCGATG
>JAMFST010000833.1 GCA_026225435.1 Labilithrix luteola | reverse complement strand
GAGAACGCGTCGACGCCGTTGTAGGCGAGGAAGACGACGTTCAGCAGGACCAGCGAGTTGCGTGCGGTGGCCAGCGCGGTGTCGCTGGCGGCGGCGGCCGTCGTTGCCGGCTCGGTGAGCGACGTCGGGCGACGCAGGACCGGGCGCACGATCACCGAGGCGCCGAGCGCCGCCGTCAGCAGGAGCGCGACGCGTGCCGGGTTGGGCAGGAGCAGGCGATCGCGGAGGAAGACGAAGGCGACCCCGAGCCCGTGGGCCACCAGCGGATTGGCGATGGCGAAGATGCCGGCGAAGACCGTGGCGAGCGCAGCGGGGATGAGCACCGGGGCGAAGGAACGCGGTCGAGCGAGGCGCGCGACCAAGCCTCGGCTCCCGAGACCGCGGACGAGCGCGGGGATGCGCGTGCCGAGCGCGGGGAATCCGGCGAGGGCGCTCCGGGCCACCGCGGTGACGGTGATCGATCCGCCGCGCCGCGCCGCCGCGAGGGCGAGCACGCTGCCGAAGAGGAGGGTGAACGACAGCGGCCCGGGATCGTAGACGAGCCGCAGACAGGTGAGGCCCACGAGGAGCTCGAGCGGGATGGTGCGCGTCCACGGCTTGCGCGCGGGGCCACCGATCCGCAGCGCGAGCAGCAGGCACAGGCCGAGGAAGGCGCCGCCGTAGCCACCCAGGCGGCTGCGCCACCACCAGGTGTCGCAACCGACGGCGATGAGCGCGATGGCGAGGAGCTCGCGCCGGCGAAACGCCGCGAGGCGCACGGGGCGCTTCACCGTGGTCGAGGGGAGCGCGGGCGCCGGACGGTACGGGGAGCCGGCCTCGGTGACGGTCGGCGCGGGAAGTTCAGCCGGAAGGGACATGGTCCATGGACGCGCGAGCGCCCGCCGGGCTTCGACCGTTCACCCGCGCTTCGCGACCGTTCAGCGAAGACGGCGCCGCAGCTCGCGCGCCGCCTGGCGCGACACCTCCGCCGAGCCGCCGCCGCGCAGGTGGGCGACGTACCCGCCGGAGAGGCGCGACTCGAGCCGGTCGACGTGGGCCAGCGAGAGGAGCGAGCGGCGGTGCACGCGGAGCAGGTGCGGGAGCTTCTGCGCCAGCTCGTTCATCGTCAGGTCGGTGAGCACCGCGCGCCCCTCGGCGTGGACCGTGGCCAGCTGTCCGTCGAAGGTGCAGGCGCTCACCGTCGCCGGCGCGACGAGGACGACGCCCTGGTGGGTGGCGAGCGCGATGGGATCGAGCGGGATCGCCTCGGGGAGCGGGGGGGCGAGCTGCTCTCGTTCGAGCCACGCGCGCGCCCGGCCGATGGCCTTGCCGAGGCGCTCCTCCTCGATCGGCTTCCGCACGTAGTCGACGGCGCCGAGCGCGAAGGCGTCGAAGGCGGTGACGGCGTGCTCGGAGTGGGCGGTGGCGAAGACGAAGAAGGGGCGCGGCTCGGAGAGGCCGGCGGCGAGCGCGATCCCGGTGCCGCCGGTCTCCTCGGGCATCTGCACGTCGAGGACGAGGACGTCGAAGTCGTGGGTGGCGAGCGCCGCGCGCACCTCGTCGGCGCTGCTGCAGACGGCATCGACGGTGACGCCGGGCATGGCCGCGAGCAGGCGGTGGACGCGCTTGCGGGCCATGGCCTCGTCGTCGCAGACCAGGACGCGCAGCGGCAGCGGAGGCGAGCTCACGTCGGAAGCACCAGCCGCGCGCGGGTCCGCGGTGGCTCACCGTCGAGCGCCTCGAGCGACAGCTGCGCGCCGGCTCCGAAGTGGAGCCGCGCGCGTTGCAAGGTGAGCTCGACCCCTCGACCGCCCGCACGAGGGCCCGCGTAGCGCCCCGGGTTCTCGAGGACGATAGTGAGGCCTCCCGCCGCACCCGCGCTCTCGACGATCCGCATCGACAGGACGCCGCGATGGCCGGCCGCCGGACCGTACTTGACCGCGTTCTCCGCCAGCCCGAGCAACAGGAGCGAGGGGACGCCCAGCTGCGCCAGCGACTCGGGCAGCTCGAGGCGCATCGTGAAGGCGTCCTCGTCGCGCAACCGGTGCAGCTCCCACAGCCCGCGCACCAGCTCCACCTCGCGCGCGAGAGTCCAGGTGGGGCCGCTCCAGGTCGGCGCGCCGGGGCTCGACGCGGAGATGCCGTCCATGATCGAGCGGAGGAGGGCCGAGAGCCGGAGGATCGCTGCCTCGGCCACCGCGCCGTCCTCGCGGCACCACTCGGCGATGGCGTTGAGCGTGTTGAAGAGAAAATGGGGATCGAGGTGGTGAGCCACGGCGAGGAGGCGCGCGCGCTCGGCGCTCTCGATGGCGGCACGGGCCCGCTCGCGCTCGAGATCGAGGCGCTGCTCGAAGTCGATGTCACGCCCGAGCCCCCAGCCGCCGGCCCAGAAGAGCGCG
>JAMFST010000088.1 GCA_026225435.1 Labilithrix luteola | reverse complement strand
GCATCCCCTCGCGCCCCCCGCGCGCGTTGCCGGGGCACGGACAGGCCTCGCTGACCGGCCGCGCTGCGGCGGTGTTGTGCCGGCCGACGGCCCGCACCGGCGCCGCCGCGTCGTCGAGGAAGCCGCGCGCGAGCTGGGCGATCTCCCCCGGGCGCTCGCGCAGCGGGGCGATGACCGCGGTGTAGCCGGCCAGGCGAAAGTAGAGATCCCGGCGGAAGCGGCCGGCGAGCGACTCGGCGTCGAGATCACGGTGCGTCGCCGACACGAAGCGCACGTCGATGTGCTTCGGCTTGAGCGCGCCGACGCGCATCACCTCCCCCTCCTCGATCACGCGCAGCAGCTTCGGCTGCAGGGAAAGCGGCAGCTCGCCGATCTCGTCGAGGAAGACGGTGCCGCCGTCGGCCGTTTCGAGGAGCCCGGGCTTGGCGCGATCGGCGCCGGTGAAGGCGCCGCGCTCGTAGCCGAACAGCTCGCTCGCCAGCAGCGTCTCGGTGAAGGCGCCGCAGTTGAGGCGCAGGAGCGGCTTCTTCACTCGCGGCGAGAGCCGGTGGACCATCTCGGCCACGATCTCCTTGCCGGTGCCGGTCTCGCCGGTGACGAGGATGTTGATGTCGCCGCGGGAGATCCGGCCGAGCACCTTGCCGAGCGACTCGAGGTGCTGGCCGTAGATCGGCCGCCCCTTGTCGGTGGCCGCCGTCGGCCGACGCGGCGGCGCCAGGCGATCCTCCGCGAGCGCCATCAGCGAGTCCCCTGCCCTGCCGTCGGCCGGATACGAGGCGGCACCGGCGCGCGCGGCCAGCCCCTTGGCGGCGAGCGCGGAGACGACCGCCGTCGCGATCGACGTCGCGTCGAAGGAGGCGCGGGAGAGGACCAGCGCCTCGATCTCACCTGGGCTGTACACGGCGACGAGGTCTGCCGGGGCGAGGGACTGGGAGAGCGCGTCGAGCGCGGCAGCCTCGATCTCGCGGGCGACGCGGACGCGGAGCACCGCGAAGGCACCACCGACCCGTTCGGCGCGCGCACACTCGTCCTGCACGCGCCCTTCGAAGTAGCCGTGTGACCAGATGCGCCGCGGAGCCGAGGCGCCCGCGGTCGCCTGCACCACGAGAGCCGCCGAGCCGAGCTCCACCACCGTACCCGGCAGCAGCGGCGCGGCCTGGTGCGCGGTGAGCGTCTGCGCGCCGACGCGCACGCCGTTGGCGCTGCCGAGATCGGCGATCGTGACCGTGTCCCCCACGTCGATGCGCAGGTGCTTGCGCGAGACGCCCGGATCATCGACGCGCACGTCCGCTTCCGGCGATCGACCGACGACGAGCGATCGCCCGCGCTCGAGCGCGTAGCTGGTCACGTGCCCGTCCTGCATCACGTGGAGAGCGAAGTAGCTCTTTCCCCCTGCCCCGGCGGACGCGACGGTAGCTACGCGCAGCGAGGTCGTCTCCTCCCCTTTGGAGCGGCCCTTCGGGTTCACTGGCACCATCAGTTAGCCCAGCCTCGGCGGAATGAACAGCCGACACCGCCGCGCTGC
>JAMFST010000832.1 GCA_026225435.1 Labilithrix luteola | reverse complement strand
TGTCCGTTCCGACGGTCGTCGTCACCACCGAGCCATTGAGCGGGCTCGCGTTCTGCGTCGTGTGGATGTCGTAGGTGCCTTCGTTGACCGTGTACGGGCCGGTATCGCCCGCCGGATCGGCCGCCGGGACCTTCACCGTCACGTTGAACGACGAGCTCGCAAACGCCGAGAGCGAGGGCAGCGTGCAGGTGATCTTCCCGCTGGTGTCGGGCGCGGTGCACGTCGTCCCGGACGGAAGATTCGTCGAAACGAACGTCGTCTGCGTCGCCGCGGGAGGAGCGGCCGTGACCTTGGTGCCGACCAGATACGGCAACGTGAAGTCGACCGTGACGCCGGTCTGCGGAGTCGCCGTCGAGTTCTTCGCCGTCACCGTGTACGTGATGTTGGCGCCGAGGTTGGCGTAGGCCGGCGCGCTCGCCTGCACGATCGGGACGGGGAACGACGACGTGGAGAACGCATCCGCGTACAATTCTCCAAAGTGCGCTTGCGCGTAACAGCCGGAGCCAACGAGCTTGGTGTCGATCACGTCGCCCATGCGGATCGCACCGCCGCCAGGCGCGACGTCGAACGCCGTCCAGCTGGTGTAAAACGTGTTCGTCGACGTCACCGAGTCTTCGATCCACGTCACGCCGGTTTGATTGGCGAAGTTGTACGTGTGGAAGATCGACGTCGCCCCGTCAGCGAGCTCGACGAAGAAGTACGGCTGCTGTGGACCGGTGTGCCCGGACGAGGTCGCGTCTTCGAGAACCGGCGCGGTGACGAAGCGCACGTGCACCAGGCCGTCCGCCGGGTCGAAGTCCGACGCCGTGACGGTGAACGTCTGTTCGAGCAGGTTGGCGCTGTGGTTGTTGCCCAGGATGTTGATGCCGGCGGAGCTCGCGCCGAAGAACGGATACTTCAGCGAAGCCGTTGCCGCCGTGAGACCCGACGGCGTGAGAGTTTGCGTCGGACCGGTGACGGAAGACGTGTGATCGGTCGGCGGATCGCCGTCGGGCGAGCCCGTTCCGAGACCGAGATCGCTGAACGTCTTCGGGGGAAAGTTGGTGATGCCGGTGTTCGTGTAGCTCGTCTCGGTCCAGTTGGTGATCGTCGCGCCGGTGCTGCTCTCGAAGCCGCCGTTCGAGTAATCGAGCGCGTGCGTGGCCGCGTTCGTCGGCGCCGGCGCGGAGGTCGTGCCCCCGCTGCTCGACTCGCTGGTACAGCCCGCGATCACGGCGGCGGCAGCACCGAGCGCACCGACGCGAGCGACGAGCTGCACGCGGCGGCGGAGGGGCGGAACACTGGTTCTACGAATGGACATGCGAAGCTCCCGAGGGGCATCGAGCCGCGCGATCGCGGCGGACCCTACGAGCCATTATGAAGGTGGAGCTCGTCCATTCCTACAGGGCGGCTGAGTCAGCGACGAGAATCGTGAGTGATTGTCGTCGTTTTGCGTACGTGTGGCCCCCTGCCCCGTGGTTGCCGCGACGGTGAGGCGCCGCCGAGAGGCGGACCTTCGCGGACCGGGAGACGAGCGCCGCCACGGGCGGTCGCGATCCTAGAAGCCGATCGCCGCGCGGGCCGTCTCCTTGTCGAGGATGCCCTGCTGGACCAGGTGCTTGATGTGCATCTCGAAGGTCTGCATCCCGTACGGGTGCACGCCCTTCTCCATGAGCTCCTTGAAGCTCGGGTTCCCCTCCGGCCGCTTGATCGCCTCGCGCACCGTGCCGGTGGCGACGAGCACCTCGGCGATGAGCGCCTGCCCCTGCCCGTCCCGGCGCGGAAGGAGGCGCTGGGCGATGACTCCTTGAATGGCGTCGGCGATGCGCTCGCGCATCTCCTCGCTCGAGCCCGGCTGCCCCTTGGGGGCGAGCGAGAGCATGCGGCCGAAGGTGCGCATGACGTCCGGGGTGTGCAGCGTGGAGAGCACGAGGTGGCCCGTCTCGGCCGCCTTGAGCGCGATGTCCATCGTCTGCTCGTCACGGATCTCGCCCACGAGGATGACGTCCGGATCCTGGCGCAGCGCCGCGCGGAGAGCCTCGGCGAAGCCGTCGGTGTCGAGCCCGATCTCGCGCTGGCTGACCGCCGCCTTGTCGTCGGTGTGCCAGAACTCGATGGGGTCCTCGATGGTGACGATGTGCACCGGCTGGGTGCGATTGAGGTGGCCGATCATCGAGGCCAGCGTGGAGCTCTTGCCGTTGCCGGCGGCGCCCACCACCAGCACGAGACCGCGCTCGCGCTCCGCCAGATACTGGGCGGCCGCCGGGACGCCGAGGTCCTCGAAGAGCGGGATGTTGTGCGGGATGGAGCGCATGACGATCGCGAGCGTGCCGCGCTGGCGGTAGATGTTCACGCGGAAGCGGCCGACGCCCTGCGCCGCGTAGGCGGTGTCGTACTCGCGGAGCGTGGCGAGGCCAGCCGCCACCTGCTCGTCGCGGATCATGTGGCGGCAGAGCGCCTCGGTGTCGACGGCGGTGAGCGGCTCGGCGCGGAAGAAGACGAGCTCTCCGTGGACGCGCGCTCCCGGCGGATGGCCGACCTTCAGGTGGATGTCGCTGGCGTGGGCCGAGACGGCCTTGCCGAGGAGCTGCAGGAGGTACTGCTCGTTGTCGTACAGCGAAGCTTCGGCGTGCATCCGATCGTCGACGTTAGCGTAAGCGGCGGGGAGACGCGCGCTTTCAGCCGGCGTCGGCCGAGCGGCCCGGGCGGCACCCGTAGTCGGCGAGCATGCCGAGCGATCGCCGGGCGGCGCCGGCGCGCGCGGTGTCGCGCGAGGCGGCCAGCGTCCCCAGCGTGGCGCACCCCTGAGCGAGCGCCTCGGCGTCCTCGCGGTCGCCCGCGCGGTGCGGACGAGCGGAGAGCGCCTCGATGGTCGTCAGCGCGCGGGCGACGTCGTCCGCCTGGCTGTCGTCGCTGGCGGCGATCCGGGCGAGCGCGGGCAAGGCGGCGAAGCGCTCCTCTTCCCCCACGAAGGCCAGCGCAGAGATGGCCGCGTGCCGCGTCGCCGCGTCCTTGCGCCGAGCTTTGCCGCGAGACCGCCAGCCCCCTCGCGCTGCGCGAGCCGCGCCAGGTCGTCGTCGTCCGCTGCCGCCGAAGTCGCCTGCGTCCAGTCCTCGTTCAGCCCCGCGAGATCCGGCGCCGGAGGCAGCGGCGCGGCGTCGGCGCCGCACGGACCCGAGGTGCACTCGGCGAGCGATCCGGGCACGCTCGGATCTCCCGGCGCGCCGCTGTCCGACTCGCGATGGCAAGCGACGAGCGCAGCCGCCACGACCGTCCAACCGACGGCTCGGATCGCCCATTCGCGGTGCATGGTCACCGTGCTTAGGCCACGGATCACGCCGTACGCAAGGACGACGAAGCCGCTCAACGCGGCCACGTACGTGGAAGATCCCCAGCGTTCAGACGACGGTCGACTCTATTTCGCGCAGCGGAAGCCGACGCCGTAACTCGTATGAGACGGATCGTCGTGATACCGGAGCGTCGGCTTCACCCACG
>JAMFST010000087.1 GCA_026225435.1 Labilithrix luteola | reverse complement strand
GGTGCTCGTCCAGGCGCGGACCGCGACCTCGACGGTGTCGCCGGGGGAAAGCTCCGGCCAGCGGATGCGCGGGCGCGAGCCCTCGTTGTGCTCCTCGGTGGGGAAGGCGGTCGCGCCGTCCTTCTTGTGCACGCGGGCGCGGAGGATCTCGGTGAGATCCCCCTCGGAGGGGATGTCCTCGTAGAGCTCGTCGTCGGTGCGCGGCGCGATGATGATCTCGCGCGCGTAGTGAATGAGCTGCGAGACGCGGTTGTCGTCGTGCATCGAGACCGCGCGGAGGAAGTAAATCTGCCGGTCGGCAACGTCGGTCCCCTTGCTGGGGACACCGAGGCGACGCGCGAGGATGGACGCGGAGGAGACGAGGTATTTCTCGTCGGCGGCCGGCTCCGGCGCCTTGTCGCTGCTGGTGCGAAGCGACAGCTCGGCGCGGGTGCGGGCCTCGCCCGGAGCGAGATCGCGCGCGCGCTTCAGTGCTGCCAGCGCGGTCTCGTTGCCGTGGGCCCCCTGGACCGCGGTCACCTCGTTGGCCAGGCCGGTGAAGGCCTCGGGGCGGTTCGGCGCCCACTCGACCATGCGCCCGAAGAGCGCCAGCGCCGCCTTGTGATCGCCGGCCGCGGACACCGCCTGGGCGATGGCGATCCCCTCCTCGGCGTCGCCGAGCGAGCCCTCGAAGGTGGTCATCGCCGCCTTGACGACGGCGTCCTTGCCGATGCCCGCCTCCGCGTCGACCCACGCCGCTTCGCGCTGGCCACGCGCCGCCAGCTCCTGGTGCGCCGTGCGCGCCAGCCCCGGATCGAAGGGGCCAGCCACGCGTGCGAGGAAGGCGAGACCGTTGGTCGGCGCGGTCGCCCGCTGCTGCCGCCCGAACGGCGCGACCTCCTGCAGCGCCTGGCTGTTGAGCGCGTCGGTGCCGAGCAGCACCTTGGTCATCGCGCGGAGGAGGATCGCCTCGTTGTCGCCGGCGGTGTCGAGGTGCGAGCCACGCAGCTCGGCCATCGCCCAGTCGCCCATGCGCGCGTTGAGGTGCTCGGCCACCAGGCGCCGCGAGACGAAGCTCTCGGTGCGCGCGTCGTGATCCTTGCGGGCGAGCTCGCGGGCGCGGTTGAACCACCCGCTGCGGTTGGCGCCCGACGGGGCGATCCAGCCGAGGATGGCCAGCCGATCGGCGTTGCTTCCGGCGCTACGGACCAGCGCGTCGAGGACGCCCGGGGCGCGCGGGCTGCGCAGATCGTCGGCGCCGGCGAGGGTGCGGAGCATCGCCTCGTCGAGCCCGGCGTCGCCGCCGGTCTCGCGGTGAGCGCCGAGGGCGCGGACCAGCGGCGTCTCGATCGCCTGCGGGCGCAGCGGCGCCTTCTTGTCCTGCGCTCCGGCGCGCAGCTCGTTCGCGTTCCCCTCGAGCGCGAGCGGCGCGCCGTTCGCGTCGGTGAAGCGGATGCGCACCGCGCCGCGATCGTCGAGCGCGCCGGTGCAGATCTTCGCGGAAACGAGGTGCGGCCCGGCCGGCGCGGTCACCTTGCCGGCGAGGCGGTCGAACAGGCCGCTGGCGTTGACGTCCTCGGAGCGGCCGATCTCGGCGCCGTCGAACATCAGCCGAGCCTGCCCGCTGGCGGCGAGGCGCACCACGAGGGGGGCGTCGCTCTTCGTCGTGACGGTGGTGGCGACGAGCGTGCAGCTCTCCTTGCGGGGCGAGACGAACACGTCGAGAGGGAACCCGCTCGACTGCGCGTACGCCGGCGGGATGGAGCGCCAGGCGACGTCGACCGTGCCCCACGCGTAGTGCGCGCGGCGATCGGCGAAGGCGGTCACGTCGACGATGCCCTTGTTGGCGGTGCCGCTCTCCGGCCCCTCGAGCCGCCCGAGCCCGCCGCCGGTGTCGCGGAACGGCCCGAGCACGGCCACGTCGGTCGCCACGCCGAGCGCCTTGTCGGCGGCGACGCCAGCTGCGGTCCCTTCCTCCGCCGAGAGCGCGTGCTTGAGGAGGAGCGACTCGTCGCGCACCCCGGCCGGCCCCGTGGAGCCGATCTTGGCGAGCGCCTGCTCCGCGTGCCCTTCGATGGCGCGGCTCGCGAGCTCGTCGATGGTGGCCATCGCCGCGAGAGCGTCCGCGTCGGTCGCTCCGGCTCGCAGCGCGCGAGCGACGGCGGCGTCGATCATCCCGTCGGGCGTCGCGTCGGTGTAGCGCGGCGTGTCGGCGCTCCCGGTGGCCGTCGTCTGCGACCACGCAGACGTGGAGATCATGGAGACGGCGACGGGCGTGAGCGTCACCACGAGCGTGGTCAGCGAGGCAAAACGAAGGCGAGCCTGGCGCGGGAGCTGGGGCATCTCCGGCATGTATAAGCCGGACTTCGCCCGACGCGGCGCGCAAACGGCCGTTGCCGTTGAGCCAACGACGGCCCGGGTCTCGCCAACTCGAGGTCGCCGCCCTACATGATCATCATAATGATCTCTCCCGAGCTGTCGGAGCTGAGCGACTACCAGGCGTACGAGAGGACCCTCGGCGAGCAGCTCGAAGGCTTCACGCGTCTACGTCGTCAGGTGCGCTGGTTCCCGCTCTTCGCGCTGGTCACCGGCGTCCCCGTGGGCATCTTCGGCAAGGGCATCTACGGCGCCGCCGTGGTCCTCATCTGGCTGATCTTCTGGGGCTCCACGCTGTACATCACCGCCATGCGCAGCTGGCAGTACACCGGTGAGCGCAAGCGCATCCAGCGCGAGATCCGCGCGCTCCAGCAGGTTGTCGACCATTCGAAAGCGACTACGGATTGAAGCTGTTTTTCTCGCGTGATACGCCGCGACCACCGACATGACGACCACTCCGAACGGCCAGACCATCACCATGGGCGCGGGCAACAAGCTCAACGTCCCCGACAACCCCATCATCCCGTTCATCGAGGGTGACGGCACCGGTCGTGACATCTGGCGCGCCAGCGTGCGCGTGATGGATGCCGCGGTCGAGAAGGCGTACGGCGGCAAGAAGAAGATCGCCTGGCACGAGGTGTACGCCGGGCAGAAGGCGTTCGATCAGTTCCAGAACTGGCTCCCCGACGCCACGGTCGAGGATTTCAAGAAGTACCTCGTCGGCATCAAGGGCCCGCTGACCACGCCGATCGGCGGCGGCATCCGCTCGCTCAACGTCGCGCTCCGTCAGCTGCTCGATCTGTACGTCTGCCTCCGCCCCGTGCGCTGGTTCAAGGGCGTCCCCAGCCCGGTCAAGCGCCCGGACGCGGTCGACATGGTGATCTTCCGCGAGAACACCGAGGACATCTACGCCGGCATCGAGTTCGAAGAAGGCTCCGCGGACGTCAAGAAATTCCTGGATC
>JAMFST010000831.1 GCA_026225435.1 Labilithrix luteola | reverse complement strand
CGTCCGGGTCGTCCTGCGCGTCGACGATGGCGATGGTGGCCGTCGAGGTGGAGGTCGGGATGGCGTAGGCGGCCTTGAGGTCGGTCGGGGTCAGACCGCTCGGGGTGGTCGAGGCGGCGATCGCGCCGGTCGCGTCGGTCTGCACCTTGGCGAGGCAGGAGACCGCGCGCTTGGCGCCGGTGCCGGAGACGTCGGGGGCCGCGCAGCGCTCCTTGAACGAGTGGGTCGTGATCTTCGACAGCGCCGTCTGGTCGAGCGCCTCGTCGGACGCCGACTCCGCACCACCCGACTCCGTGCTGGCGCTCGAGCAGCCCGCCGCCAGGGGCAGCATGCCGACGAGGGGAAAGAAGAACATCATCGAGCTGCGGGTGATCGAGAAGGCCATGTCGTCGTGCTCCTGAGGCGGGAAAAGGCGGTGCGGGGGTGTTGTCGTTGCGGGGGAGAGCGTTGCTGCGCGATGCGTGCGCCGCGTGAAGAGAGGCATACGGTGTCGCTTTATGTCGCACTCGTACTAACGACGTCTCAGGCGGGGCAGAACGCCCACTTTTGCCGCAACCTCACGGTGGAATTCCCAGCGCAGAAGAACTTGTGCAGTGCCAGCTGAAAAATGACCTACATCGCGGAATTCAACTGGGACCCACTGGACCAGTGACGTGGGTCGGAATGCCCCTCCGCACTTCGGCATGCGGCGCCTCGGCGGCCTGCCTACAGTGCGCGCCGTGCTCCCCCTCTCGCCCGCGCTCCTCTGCCTGCCGGCGGCGTTCGTGCTGATCTACGCGCCGAAGCTGCTGACGGCCGCGGCCATGGCCAGGCAACCGGAGGGCTACGACAACCGCGACCCCCGCGAGCAACACGCGCGGCTCCCGCCGACGGGCAAGCGCGCCCAGGCGGCTCACCTGAACGGGTTCGAGGACTTCGCCCCCTTCGCGGCCGCCGTGCTCACCGCCACCCTCTGCGGCGCGCCTACCGGGCTGACCAATACGCTGGCCGTCGGCCACGTGGTGATCCGGGTCGTCTATCCGCTCCTGTACATCAGCGGGATCGACAAGATGCGCACCGCCGTCTGGACGCTCGGCTGGCTCACGACCCTGGGGTTGTTCCTCGCGCCGCTGGCCCCCGCGGCGCTGTCCTAGGCCATGCGCGTCGCCGCTCCTCCCGACCGTCCGCTGCTCCTCTGGGACGGTGACTGCGGCTTCTGTCGTGGCTGGGTCGAGCGCTGGCGTGTGCAGGTGGCCCACGCGGTCGACACCGCGCCGTACCAGGAGGCGGACGTGGCGGAGCGCTTCCCCGAGATCCCGGCGGAGCACTTCACTCAGGCGGTGCAGCTCGTCGAGCCCGACGGCGAGGTCACCTCCGGCGCCGAGGCGATCTTCCGCGCCTTCGCTCTCGGCGGTCACCCGGCGATCCACTCGCTGTACAATCGATCCTCGCTCTTCGCCGGGGCGAGCCGCGCTGGCTACGGGTGGGTCGCGCGGAACCGCATGGTCGCGTCGCGGCTGACGCGCCTCTTCCTCGGGCGTGACACCTCGCCTCCGACGTACGGCCTTTCGCGCTCCGGCCTCGTGCGCGGGGTCGGGCTGGTCGGGCTCGCT
>JAMFST010000830.1 GCA_026225435.1 Labilithrix luteola | reverse complement strand
GCGGGCTCGCCGCCTGAAGCCGGTGATCGACCCGATCCGCGCGGCCAAGCCGGACCTCGTGCTCGTCGCCCTCGGCGCGCCCAAGCAGGAGCTGTTCATCGATCAGGTGGCCGACGAGCTGGCCCCCTCGGTGTTCCTCGGCATCGGCGCCTCGCTCGACTTCATCGCCGGCACGGTGCAACGCGCGCCGCCGTGGGCACGCAAGGTCGGGCTCGAGTGGGCCCACCGCCTGGTCCACGATCCCGTCCGCCTCTGGCGTCGCTACGTGATCCGCAACTCCGAGTACCCCTTCATCCTCCTCCGCCAGCTTCGCCAGACCCGCCGCTCCCACACCCCGACGAGAACGCCATGATCAAAGGTACATTCGCCGCCGTCGCCGCCTCCGCCCTGGCGCTCGCTTCTTTCCTCCCGCTCGCGACCGGCTGCGCCGACACCGGCCCGTACGTCTGGGCGAGCGAGGTCAACGCGCCGACCACCGCGGTCAACGAGGCGGACTTCCGCCTGCGCGAGACCGACACGGTCTACGTCCACGTCTTCAACCAGGACAACCTGTCGACCCACGAGCGCATCCGCCCGGACGGGAAGATCTCCGTCCCCACCGTGGGTGAGGTCATGGCCCGCGGCCGCCGCCCCTCCGAGCTGGCCAAGGAGCTCGAGGTGAAGCTGAAGAACATGGTCGTCGCCCCCAGCGTCGCCGTCAGCGTCGACCAGACGGCGCAGATCCTCGTCTCGGTCCTCGGCGAGGTGAAGAACGCCGGCACCTTCACCATCGACGGCAACTCGGGGCTGCTCGTCGCCCTGGCCGATGCCGGTGGCCTCAACGACTTCGCCAGCTCGGACCGCATCTTCCTCGTGCGCAAGGGGCTCAACAACCGCATCCGCTTCCGTCTGTCCGACCTGGAAGCCGACAAGAAGTCCTCGACGTTCGCCTTGCAGGCGGGCGACGTCGTCGTGGTGGAGTGAGCGATGGCCCGCAACGAAGACATGACGCTGTTCCGCCCGCTCCCTCTGCGGGGCGGGGGAGGTGGCGGCGGCGGCTCACCGATGATGAGCTCGGAGGTCGACCCCGACGACAAGGCTTCGTTGTGGGACCTGACCGTCTTCGCCTGGCACGGGGCGATGCGCCGCAAGGTGCTCACCTTCCTGCTGATCCTCGTCGGCATCGCGCTGACCATCGCCGCCGAGAAGCTGGCGCCGCGCACGTACAACGTGGAGGCGCACATCCTCGTGGTGCACAGCGGGTTGACGCCGTCGCTCTCGACCGGCGGCAACGACATGACCACGCCGGAAGAGGAGAAGCGTGAGGCCAAGGAGTTCGAGCAGCAGATCCTCTCGCGCGAGAACCTCGTCTCCATCGTCACCGAAGGCGAGATCATGCAGCGGTTCGACTCGCTGCTCTCCCCGCCGCGCAAGCTCCTCGACTGGGTGCAGAAGAAGCTCGGCTCTCCTCCGCTGAACGACGCGCAGAAGTTCGATTCGCTCGTCGGCATGCTCGAGAAGGAGATGAAGGTCACCATCGACACCGGCACGGTCGTCATCTCGCTCGACTGGCCCGATGCGGCCATGGCGCGCGACATCGTCCAGGCGGCGGTGCAGAAGTTCCAGGACGCGCGTTACAACACCGAGGTCGCGGTCATCCCCGAGGCGATCAAGGTGCTCGAGTCGCACGCTGCCGAGGCGCGTGACGAGCTCGAGCAGGCCGCCAAGGACATGGACGTGAAGTCCGGCGCGCACCCGATGGTCACCGTGCCGCAGGCGCGTCAGGTGATGACCGTCACCCAGATGAAGCACGACCCGGCGGTCGAGGCGCGGCTGCAGGCGACGCAGCAGCAGATGAAGGACATCCTCGATGCGCGCGCCAAGCGCGTGCAGGAGCTGAACAACCAGCTCACCGATCTGTCGGGCACCTACGGCCCGCAGCACCCGGCGATCCTCGCGGTGAAGGCGGCGCTCGATCAGGCGCAGCAGGACTCGCCGCAGCTCATCGCGCTCCGGCGGCAGGAGCAGTCGCTCGAGACGGAGAACCAGCAGCACACGACGGAGGAGACGAAGACGGTGTCGGTCGCGCCGCGCGGAGGAGAGCCGCCGCCGGTGCAGGCGACGGTGCCCGCGGGCGCCGGCGACGCGCAGGATCGCTTCCAGTCGGCGCTGCGCCGCTACGAGGGGCTCCGCCAGCGCATCGACACGGCCTACATCGAGCTGCAGACCGCGGAGGCGAACTTCAAGCACAAGTACATCATCGTCAAGCCGGCCGAGCTGCCGACGAACACGAAGAAGCCGGTGACGCTGATCGTGGCGGTCGGTGGCGTCATCGGGACGGCGCTCCTGGTGCTCGTCGCAGCGACCTTCGTCGACTGGTGGATCGGTCTCTTCTTCGAGGCCCGCAAGGTCCGCGACACGCTCTACCTGCCGATCCTCGGCGAGGCGCGTGACGAGGAACCAGGCGACGTGTTGTTCCTCTAGCTAGTCCGCCTGCGACGCAGGAACAGTGGGAGTCGTCTCGCGAGACGGCTCCCATTTTTTTATGCGCCGCGCGGCCCAGAGGTACGCGCGCAGCACGGCGGCGTGCTTCACCCAGACGTAGCTGAGGAACTCGGTCGCGGCGTACATCCAGCCCGACGGGCCGGCGCGGTAGTCGAGCGCGGGGTTCGGCGGGTCGCGGAAGGCGCCGCTGATGCGCAGGGCCACGCCGTAGAAGGTCAGGTCCCAGAGCCAGCGCAGGGCGAACAGCCCGATGGTCACGCGCGAGATCGACAGCACCGTCGAGAAGCCGTCGCGCAGACCGACGAGGAGCGAGCCGAAGGCGACGAGCGGCAAGATCGCGTCGAAGAGCTTGAGCGGCAAGCGCACCAGGCCGAAGGCGCGCGCGCCTGGGCGGCCGATGAGGTGCCGGTAGAGCGTCAGCGTGCCGAGGAACCCGGCGAACCAGCGGGTGCGCTGGCGGACGAAGCCGCGCAAGGTGTGGGGCACGTCGGTGAAGACCTTGGCGCCGGGGACGGTGACCACCACCGGGAAGCGGCCGGTGCGCACGCCGAGCGCCACGAGGCGGAAGGTCATCTCGTAGTCCTCGGTGAGCGAGTCGGTGGGGAAGCCGCCGGCGGCGCGGAACGAGGTGGCGCGCAGGCCGGCGAACGCGCCCGGCACCTGCTCGAGCGCGCCCAGCGACGACCAGCCCACGCGTACCACGCTGGTCTTGAGGTACTCGGCGGCCTGATGCCGCGTGAGCCACGAGCGCGGGTGGCGCACGACGACCATCCCGGCGGCGGAGTCGACCTGGGGATCGACGAAGGCGGCGGCCATGCGGGCGAGCGCGAGATCGGCGGGGCGCGTGTCGGCGTCCACGGTGACCAGCACCGGGTGGGGCGCGTGGCTCGCCAGCGCGTTGAGCGTGGCCCCCTTTCCTCGATGGGGGAGCCGCAGGACGTGGATGGCGACGGCGCTCGCCGCGGAGCCGCCCTCGTGCAGCCAGCCCTCGTGGAGCTGCCCGTCACGCGCCGGCTGCAGATCGAAGGCGGAGACGAGCGCTTCGAGGGTCCCGTCGCTCGAACCATCGTCGCCGATCCACAGGTCGAACACGAGCCCGCGCTGCCGGGCGAGCTCGCGCACGGTGGCCGCGATGCCGCCCGCCTCGTTGTACGCCGCCACCAGCACCGACACCGCCGGCAGCGGGCTCGGGTCGTCGCCTGCGCGATCGGCCGCGCGCTCGAGGGCGAAGCGGCGCGCGGCGGCCAGGAGCACGAGGCCCCCCACCGCCAGATCGTAGCCGACGAAGAGCGCCACCAG
>JAMFST010000829.1 GCA_026225435.1 Labilithrix luteola | reverse complement strand
GCGACGGCGCCAGCAGCAGCGGGGCGAGTTCGGCTGCGGCTGCGTCGCGAGTCCCCTCGGGCACGTCGTGCGCTTCTCTCACCATCGAACAGATGTGGCGGACGAGCGTCGGAGCGGCCCGCGCTGCGCGCCCGGGCTTCCCCGTGGTGAAGCTGAGGAAAGACGTGGTCGCCTTCAACACCTCACGCCCCCACTCGCTCGGGCGCCACGGCGGCGCGATGTCGTCCTCGAGGAGGAGCGCCGTCGACACATCCGTCACGTGCAGCCGCGAGTCGGCGACGGCCTTCGTGAGTCGCCGCGGGACTCGGCACTGCTTCGCGACATCATGGGCGACGATAAGCAGCGTCGTCACGTCGGCGACGTACGCGTCGTGGTTGGGCAGAGCGGCGAAGTCACGTGCCAGATCGGCGAGTCGGTTGCGCAGTTCGCGCGGGAGCAGATCTCGCGCGAAGCCGAGTTCCATCTCACGCAGGTAGGGGCCGTGCCGCTCCTTGCGAAGCTGCTCCTTTCGGAAGGCGGCCCTTCCGGCGCGCGTGTAGAGCGGGACGACGCTCGGCGCCTTCTTCGCGCTCACCGCCCGCCCTCCCGCGCCCGGTCTGCCATGCCGCCGATCCTACGCGCTCTTGCTCCTCGCCGACGCGCCCGGGTACGGTGGTCGCGATGCCCGAGCCGACGCTGAAGGACGTGCTGGACGCGATTGCCGCTCTCGGGGGCCGGGTAGGCGCCATCGAAGGCGCGATGGCCACGAAAGACGAGCTGCTCGCGGTGCGGCAGGACGTGGCTTCGCTTCGCCAAGACGTCGCGAGCCTCCGCAGCACGACCGAGAACGGGTTCGCCTCCCTGGACAAGGAGCTCGCGCGGCACGCCGATCCCCTCCACCGGAAGCTTGAGGAGGAGGTGGCGGAGCTCCGGAGGCTCGTCACGGCCAAGAAGGCGGCGCGTCCCGCGGCACGTCGTCCGCGTCGTGGCTGACGCGGTCACGAGGCACCTCGCTTCACGCGCTCGGCGCTGAGGTGCACCACGTTCGCGGACTGCGTCTGACGACGAGCCTCAAGCTCCCGGGCGAGCTGCCCGACAACGTCCCAGCGGCCGGCGAGCGTGGCTCCGCGGAGGGCCTCGGCGAGCGCCTCTTCGACCACGTCGCGCCGCTCCGGAATCGTCCCCGTGGAATCGTCCAGCGGGGTTTTCGGGGCTTCGGTAGGCTTCGGAGGGGCAATGACTCGATCACCCGAAAGCGCCGTCTCCTCGCGCACTTGGCTTGGATTCTCGGGAGGCGGTCGGTCACCCGAATTTCCCATCGTTCCGCTTCGTAAACCGCAGGTTTCGAGTTCAAATCTCGAAGGCGGCTCCAGTAGTCAGGCGAAGAAACCGCGGCGGTGCTCGGTGCTCACACGGAGCCCTGCCGCCGCGGCTGCCGCGGGAGGATGAACACCCGCCGCGCGCGCTCGCTGGCCAGCGTCTCCTCGTCGTAGAGGCTCCGGACCGCGGCTCCGCCTCGCTCGAGCAGATCCGGGTTGGCGGCGACGAAGGCCGCGAAGGTCTGCCCACCCTCCGCCGTCCGCTCGTGAATCAGCGTGAGGTAGGCCCAGGAGATCGTCGCGTGGAAGAGGCCGGCCTTGCCGCGCGCCTCGGCGAAGCGACGCAGGCTGGTGCAGAAGCGCTCGCCGGCGAGGCCGAACGACTCGCGCTGCAGGTAGGTCCAGGCGAGGAGCACGTGCTCGCGATGGCCGAAGTCGGCGAGACCGAGGGAGCCGTCGTGGAAGGCGTCGAGGAGGCGCTGGTCATCCATGGGCCTCTTCTGGACTACCGGCGGCGAGTCCGCCAGGCTGCGGCGCAATGTCCACCTGTTCGGCGACGTCGATGCGTCCCTCGTCGGCGAGGCGCTGAGCCGCTTGCGCGACGCGGGGATCCTGCGTCCTGCCGGCGGAGCGAGCTCCCGCCTCGAGCTCGCCGAAGGGGTCAGCTCGCTCGCGCAGGCGGAGGAGAAGCTGGTCAGCAGCGGCGGCTGCCTCCCCGGCGACTACGCCGCCTGACCCACCATCCCGCCGAAGGTGCGGCGCAGCTGGGCGTGACGGTAGCGGAACGTGGCGTCGACGATGGGCACCAGGAGCGGCGCCATGAGCGCGAGGCGCGGGGTGAACGTCAGCCGGTCGCGTAGCCGGCAGCCGCCGCCTCCGTCGAGCGGCTCGAGGGTGCGCTCGTGACGCCACCTCCGCTCCGTCCAGGAGGTCGACTGCTCGACGAAGCCGTCGTCGGCGCGGACCTCGAGGAGCTGGAAGCGGTGGACGTCCACCGGTACGAGGCCGAGGAACATCACGCAGCTGGAGAAGAGCGGCACGCCGATCGGCGCCTGCTCGAGGCGCAGGTCGGCGACGCCGGCGGGGGTGGTCATGCGCAGCCACGGCGCGAGCTCGGCGTTCACCCCGGCCATGCAAGCCACGCGCGCCCAGACCTCGGCCGGTGTGGCCCCTAGATCGGAGGTGTACTCGAGCTGACGCTGCGCGCTCATTTCCGTCCCCTTAGCGCAATTCCCGATGGCGCCGAACGCGCCATCGAGAATCCCGCGCTAACTTTCTCGTGGGTCGCTGCGATAGCAGGGCGCACCTCGATGGTAAGGTCGCCGACACCATGATCGACCTTCGCAGTGACACGGTGACGCGTCCGACCCAGGCGATGCGCGAGGCGATGGCCCGCGCCGAGGTGGGCGACGACGTCTTCGACGAGGACCCGACGACGCACGCCCTCGAGGAGGAGCTGACGCGGATCACCGGCAAGGAAGCGGCGCTCTTCATCTCCTCGGGGACCATGGGGAACCAGCTGGCGATCGCGCTGCACACGCGGCCGGGGGACGAGGTGATCGTCGGCGAGGGGGCACACCCGGTCTGGTACGAGAGCGGCGCCGCTCCGGTGCTCAGCGGGGTGCAGTTCGCCACCGCGGGCCACGGCGGGCTCTTCGACGCCGACGAGATGGAGGAGCAGATCAAGCCGGACGCCTACTACGCGCCGCGCACGTCGCTGGTCTGCGTGGAGAACACGCACAACCGCTCCGGTGGGAAGATCTGGCCGCAGGCGCAGGTGATCGCGCTCGGCGAGCGCGTGAAGGCGCGCGGCTTCGCCTATCACCTCGACGGGGCGCGGCTGTGGAACGCCAGCATCGCCTCGGGGCGCGAGGTGCGCGATCTCTGCCGCCCCTTCGACACGGTGACCGTGTGCCTCTCCAAGGGGCTGGGGGCGCCGGTGGGGAGCGTGCTCGCCGGGACGAAGGATCACATCCTGCGAGCGCGACGCCTGCGCAAGATGTGGGGCGGAGGGATGCGTCAGACGGGGATCCTGGCGGCGGCCGGCCTCCACGCGCTGGCGCACCACCGCGCCCGGCTCGCCGAGGACCACGAGCGCGCCCGGCGCTTCGCCCAGCGGGTGACCGACAGTGGCAAGGCCACGGCGGCGCCGCCGGAGACGAACATCGTCAACGTCGACGTGCCGGCCTCCGCCGAGGAGGTGGTGCAGCAGCTGCGCGACGACGGGGTGCTGGTGAACGCCACCGGGCCGAAGCGGCTGCGCGTGGTCTTCCACCTCGACGTCTCCGCCGATCAGGTCGACAAGGCCGCCGAGGCGCTGGTGAAGGTGCTCGGCGCCGGCTCTCCCGCCCCGCAGACGACGTGAGACGGGCGCTCCTCGTAACCGCGGCGACGCTGGTCACGCTGGCGCTCGCCGGCTGCGCCACTGATCACGGGGCGAGCTACACGAGGGCGCTCGCCGCCGCCTCGCGCGACGAGAGCTCGGGGCGCTTCGGCGACGCGGCGCGCGCCTACGACCGCAGCGCCCAGGTGGCCACGACCCGCGCCGACGCGTACCACGCGCTCTACCTCGGTGGACGGATGTACGAGCAGAACCACGAGCTGGAGCTGGCGACGGCGCGGCTCGACGCGGTGGCCCGGATCACCCCGCCGGCCGAGGACAGCTCCGCGGCCGCGCTCGCCGCGGCGAAGATCCGCGTCCGCGCCGGGGATCCGGCGGGACGCGCCGCGCTGCGGGACATCGTCGTCCGCTTCCCCGCGAGCGGGGCGGCGCGCGTCGCCTTGCACGAGACGGTGGACGATCTACGCGACACGCGCGGTGCACCGGCCGCCGAGGCGTGGCTGGCGTCGCTGACCGTGACCGCTCCGGAGCTCGCGCACGAGGAGCTCGCCCAGGACATCGCCTACGGCATCGCCGGCCTGCGCGAGGCCCAGGGGGATCTCGCCGGCGCACGCGCGCGCTACCTGGACGTGGCCGCCCGCTGGCCCTACCCGCGCGGCAGCCTGTGGGACGACGCGCTCTTCCACGCGAGCGCCCTGGCGGAGAAGCTCGGCGAGCCGCGCGAGGCGATCACCGACCTCGAGACGATGCTGGCGCAGCACGAGAACGCGCACTTCACCGGCAGCTACCAGCGGTCACGCTACGATCCGGCGGCGTTCCACCTGGCCGAGATCTGGCGCGACGAGCTGCACGACCGCGCCAAGGCGCGCCAGGCCTTCCACGATCTCTACACGACCATGACCCACAGCCTGCTGCGCGACGACGCTCTCTGGCAGGAGTCGCTCCTCTGGGCCGAGGAAGGCGACACGGGGACCGCGTGCGAGCGGCTCGAGACGCTGGCCGGCGACTTCCCCGACTCGCGCTACGTCCCCTGCGCGGCGGCACGCTGCCCGCGCATCACGCGCGCCCCCGACAGCCGTGCCCCCCGCACCTGCCGCCCCGCGATCGAACGCGCGGCGACAGAACAGCAGGCCAAGGACGCACGCTGACGGTCTTGGTCGTCGTGCGTCGCACGACGTTCGCCGCAGGCGACCCGCGGGAGGACCGTTGTGAATCGAGCCTAGGAGCGCGCTGCGCTCCGTGATTCACGGCTCTTCTTCTTTTTCGTCCTCGTCTTCTTCGTCGTCTTCGTCTTCGTCGTCTTCGTCGTCGAACTCGTCGTCCTCGCCCTCGGGCGCGTCTTCCTCGTCCTCGTCGCTGCCGGCTTCGGCCTTCTTCTCGAACTTCACGTCGATACCGGCGTCGCCGAGCTGCGCGTCGATGAGCTCGAAGAGCTCGTCCACGTCGTCGCCCGACCACTCGTCCAGCATGTCGCTGAGGAATTCGAAGAAGTCCCCGCTATCGAGGCGACGCTCGATCTCCTCCACCTGTTCTTCGGTGAAGGCTTCGAGGATGTCTTCACGCAACGTCTCGGTGTCGCCCTCCTCGATCGCGTCTTGCGCCGAAAGGCGGATCTGACGCACGGCGCGCTTGTCGAGATGGATCTCCATGACTGTCTCTCCGTTCGTCCGAGCAAGCATGTTGTCGACGCGTCAACACGTGGGCTCTCCGAAACGAGGTGCGAATAGTGGATGCCTCGCACGGATGTCAACATGCGCGCCGTCGGGTCGTCCCATTTCACCGCCCATCAACGTCGCCGCCATCGACAGATCGCCCACGCCTCGGCCCGGCAAGGTAAGCTCACGCACATGTGGCAACGGCTACTCGCGGTGGTCGTGCTCGGCGGGATCCTCTGCACGGCCACCAAGGCGCACGCGGAAGGCGCGACCGGACCGACCGGCCCGGTGACCGGCGTTGCTGGCGCGACAGACGGCGACGACCGCGGCGTCTCCCCTGCGTTCTCCACCCAGGTCACCGACGGGGTCCTCAGCGGCGCGGACTCGTACCTGCAGTACGGCGTGGCCTTCGTCGCCGAAGCGACCGCGTCGGCCGGCCCGATGTGCAACCGCACCCGCTCGACCTGCATCCTCGGCTCGGGCGGCGGGATC
>JAMFST010000828.1 GCA_026225435.1 Labilithrix luteola | reverse complement strand
TCCATCGCACGGACCAGGTCGGCGGCGAGCGGCGCGGCTTCCGGCATGGCGAGGGCGCGCGCGGCGGAGGCACGCACCGTGTCATCGGCGTCGCCGAGGGCGCGACGCAGCGCTGCGAGAGCGTGCTCGCCGTGGGCGCGCACGTTGCCGAGCGCGGCGACCGCGGCGCGACGGATGGTGAGATCGCGGTGCCCTGCGTAGGGGATGACCGAGGCGGCAGTGTCCGACGGACCGAGATCGCCGAGGGTGCTCAGGGCGGCGACGGTGAGCTCGACGTGCGCACCGCGGTCGAGGATCGCGGCCACCTCGGGCGCCGCGGCGACGGCAGCGGGACCGGCCAGCCGCAGCACGTCGAGCGCTGCATGCACGTCGGCGTCGTTCTTCGAGGCGAGCTTCTCCAGGGTCGCCTTGGCGATCTTCACCGGCTTGATCGGCCTCGGCGCCTTCTCGGCCTTCGGTGCTTTCGCAGCCGCGGGGGACTTGGCGATCGCCGCCGTCTTCACGGCCGGAGCCGGGTCGGCGTGGGCCACGGTGGCGTACGCGCTGGCGGCGACGAGCACGCCCGCGCTCACCAGCACCCCGAGACGTTGCCCTGATTTCTTCGGGGGGAGTGCGCGACCTCGCGCCAGCGGTCCAGCCTGCATTGGCTGGGCGTACCATGGCCAGCGGGTTCGACCGAAGAATAGCGCAATCCCGTTGCTGCGTTTGCCCGAGCCGCGCCCGTCGCGCCGTGCTATCGCCGCGGGCATGTCGAGCGACGGGAGCTCACCCTCGCTACCTCCGCCTTCGTCCCCCACGCCTCCGTCCGCCTCGTCGCCGCCCCCTCCGCCCTCACGGCGACCGGCGCAGCCGACGCAGCCCACGAAGGCGTCGCCGGCGGGACGTCGCCCCGGGCGCCCGTGGTACCTGGTCGTCGCGCTCCTCGGGGCGTGGTTCTTCGGCTCGAACGCGGCGCTGGTCGGCTGGGAACGTCTGAGCCTCTTCCAGACCGGGACCGAGCAGGCCGAGCCGGCCGCGAGCGAGGAGACGGTCGATGACGATCGCCTGCAAGCGCAGCGCGAGCGGCTCGACGACGCGGTGTACGCGGCGCGACGGCGCGTCCTCCCGCTGGCGGCGGCCTCGCTATTGCTGGGCGTGTCCCTGTGGATCTTCGCCGTAGGTGCGATGGCCGGTCGACCCGGTGCGCGCATCTTGCTCTGCCAGCTGGTGGCGGCCCACGCCGCGCTCGGGGTGCTCTTCTACCTGCTCACGCCGGACGTGCGCCGGGTGGAGCGGGACGTGGCGCGGGAGACGATCGACATCGCCGCCCACGCCGCGCTCGACGGTGGCACGGTCGACGCGCGCACGCAGCAGGCGCTGGCGCTCACCGGGCAGGCGGTCGGTGTGTGGCAGGTCGTCCTGCAGGCGGGGGATCTGGTGCTCCACGGCGTCGTCCTGCTCGCCCTGACGCGCCGGCGAACGCGCGCCTTCTACGACCTCGCGCGAAGCTAGAGCGGCGATGGCGAAGGTGCGGCGGCTGCCGGACGATCTGGCCAACCAGATCGCGGCCGGCGAGGTGGTGGAGCGGCCGGCCAGCGCGGTGAAGGAGCTGGTGGAGAACGCGCTCGACGCCGGGGCCACGCGCGTCACCGTGGAGATCGACCAGGGGGGCGTGGCGCGCCTGGTGGTGAGCGACGACGGCGAGGGGATGACGGAGGAGGACGCCCGCCTCGCCCTCGAGCGGCACGCGACCAGCAAGATCGCCCGCATCGAGGACCTGGCGCGGCTCGGGAGCTTCGGGTTCCGCGGCGAGGCGCTCCCCAGCATCGCCTCGGTCTCGCGGCTGGTGCTGACGACCCGCGCTCGCGGGCAGAACGAGGGGGCCGAGCTCACCGTGGTGGCGGGCGGGCCGGTCAGCGCGCGGCCCGCAGGAGCGTCCGTGGGCACCACCGTGGAGGTGCACGAGCTGTTCTCCAACGTGCCTGCGCGGCGCAAGTTCCTCAAGGCGACGGCCACCGAGAGCGCGCACGTGACGGAGGTGGTCACGGTGGCGGCGCTGGCGCGGCCCGAGGTGACCTTCGTGCTCCGTCGCGACGGCAAGGTGGTGCGCGAGTGGCTGCGCGCCGGCTCGCGCGGAGACCGGGCGCGAGCGGTGTTCCGCGACGAGACGCTGGTGACCATCGAAGCCGCCCGCGGCACCCTGAGCCTCGAGGCGTTCCTCGCCGCCCCGGAGCGCGCGCGCGCCGGGATGGGCAGCTTGTACATCTTCGTCAACGGCCGGCCGGTGCGCGATCGGCAGCTCGGTCGCGCCGTGGCGCAGGCCTACGGCTCGGTGCTCGAAGGGGGGCGCTATCCGATCGGGGTGGTGCACGTGTCGCTGCCACAGGACGGCGTCGACGTGAACGTGCACCCGCAGAAGGCCGAGGTGCGCTTCGCCGAGGGGCGCGCGGTGATGGACGCCGTCACGCGCGCGCTGCACACCGAGCTGGCCAAGGCGTTTCGCGTGCCGCCGCTCGGGATGCGCGGGCAGAGCTGGCGCGGGCCGGGCCCGGTGTCGTCGATCGCCGGCGCCGGCAGCTTCCCCTTCGGCAGCAGCGGTCACGGGACGAGCGACGCGGCCTACGCCGCCAGCGTGGCGCGCGGTCAGGCGGCAGCTGCGGACGTCGCGGCGGCTCAGCAGGCAGGCGCGGCGGGCGCGACCGACGCGCTCGCCGATCCGTGGGGGCTCGCGGAAGGTGCGGCACCGATCGTCGGACTCGGAGCGCTCGGGGCGATCGCCGCGGCGGTCGCCGAGCCGCTCGCTCTTCCTCTCGACGGACCGCTCGGCGGAACCGACGCGCCGTTCCGCACGCGCGCGCTGCAGTTCCTCGCCCAGGTGCGGCTCACCTTCCTCGTCTGCCAGGGGGAGGACGGTCTGTACATCCTCGACCAGCACGCGGCCGCCGAGCGCGTCACCTTCGACCGCCTGCGACGGCAGCACCGCGCGCGCACCGTGGCCACGCAGCAGCTCCTGGTCCCCGAGCTGGTGGAGGTGACCGCAGCCGAGGTGGCGCTGGTGGAGGAGCGCGCCGAGGAGGCGCTCGGGCTCGGGCTCGAGCTGCGCTCGTTCGGTCCCACCACGGTGGCGGTCCACGCCGTCCCCAAGCTCCTCGTCCGGGCGCGACCGGCCCGGCTGGTGCGCGATCTGCTGAGCGAGCTGTCGCGCGAGGCGGCGCGCCCCTTCGGCGGCGCGGTCGATCTCGCGCTCGCCACCATGGCCTGTCACGGCTCGGTGCGCGCCGGAGACAAGCTCACCGCCGAGGAGGCTACCGCTCTGTTGCGCGATCTCGACGAGGTGGACTTCGCCGGCCACTGCCCGCACGGGCGACCGATCGTCCTGCGCCTCGGCTGGTCCGAGCTGGAGCGACGCGTTGGACGTTGAGGCGGTCGTCGATCTCGCGCGCGCCGAGCCGGAGACGTTGCTGGTCGTCGTCGGCCCGACCGGCAGCGGCAAGAGCGACCTCGCGCTCGATCTCGCCGCGCGCCTCGGCGGCGAGATCATCGGCGCCGACAGCGTGCAGGTGTACCGCTACTTCGACCTCGGATCGGGCAAACCGACGGCCAGCGAGCGAGCGCGCGCGCCGCATCACCTGGTCGACGCCCTCGAGCCGGACGAGCCGTTCGACGCCGCTCGCTACGCCGTGCGCGCCGACGCCGCCATCGCCGAGGTGCGGGCGCGAGGCGCGCGGCCCATCGTCTGCGGCGGCACCTTCCTCT
>JAMFST010000827.1 GCA_026225435.1 Labilithrix luteola | reverse complement strand
GAGCTCGCGGGTGACCGGATCGTCGTCCTTCTCGGCGACGCCGGCGATGCGGCTACGCGTCTGCTCGAGGCGCGCGCGACCGGCGGCGACGATGGCCGCGCGCCGCTTGTCGGGATCGCGGTGGACCAGGTCGGTGACGATGCTCTCGACGGCGCGCGCGTTTCCCAGCCGCGCGAGCGCGATGGTGGCGGCGAACGCCGAGGTCTCGCGCAGGTGGCGCCCGAAGCCGAAGGCGCGCCGCTCGAGCGCCGGCACGACCTCGCGCAGGCCGAGGCGACCGGCGAGCTCGATGGCCTCGGCGGTGTCCTCCGGCTCGGCGAGGCGACCGCGGATCTTGTCCCCCCGGGCGGCGGCGACGAGGACGGCGACGAGGACGGCGACGAGCGCCGGATCGGGAGACGCGCTGTCGGTGCCGGTCGACGTGGCCGGCCCCGATTTCGCGAGAAGGATGGCGGCCGCCAGGACCACTTCGCCGGCGACCTCGCTGGCACCAAGGTGAGCGCGCGCGGCGGCGAGCATGGCGGGCGACACCGATCCGCGCTCCTCGGCAACACGGAGCGCGATGTAGCGAACGGACGGATCGAGGTCGTCGGTCGCCGCGACCAGCGCCGCGTCGACGGCCGCGCCGTCCTCCTCGAGCCGCGGATAGGCGATGACCGCCTGGTACCGCACCTCCGGCCGCTCGTCGGACAGGGCGCGGGCAATGCGCTGCGCCGCGCGCGGATCGCCGATCTCGCCGAGCGCGTTGATCGCCATCTGGCGCACGTGCGGGTGCGGATCGTCGATGGTGACGAGGAGCCGCGGGAGGGCGCAGCCGGAGCCGAGCTCGCCGAGAGCCACCGCCGCCGCCGCCCTCACCTGGGCGATGTCGTCGGCCAGAGCGCGCTCGACGAGCGGCAGGACCTGGTCGCGCGTGGTGTCGTCGGCGCGGCCGTGGCGCACCAGATCGGCGAGCGCGGAGACCCGGACCTCGGCCTTGGCGGAGGCGACGTCGCGCACGCTGGCTTCGAGCGTCCTCGGGAGCGGGGGCGGCGCGAACACTTCCCGAGCTTTAGCATGAGAGGGTCAGGTCGGCCGCGCCCGCGACGCGGCCTGACCGGCGGCGAAAGCGCGACCGGCAACGAGCAAGGATGCGCTCGCGGCGGTGATGGCCACCGCGCCGAGGACGAGGATCGACGGATCGCGCAACATGGCGACCACCCCCTGGTCGAGCAGCTGCCCGAGCGACACCCCGTCCTCGGGACCGAAGCCGACGAACGACAGCGCCGCCTCGCCGAGGAGCACCGCCGCGGCGCTCGATCCCAGCTGCACCGCGACCACCCCGAGCAGGTTGGGCACCAGGTGGAGGAAGACGACGCGCGCGCGCCCGGCGCCGAGCGCGAACGCCGCCTCGACGAAGGCGGAGCCGCGGAGCACGGCCGTCTGCTGCAACGCGAGCCGGGCGAACGGCGCCCAGGCGGTCGAGGCGAAGACCACCCCGAGCGAAAGCCGCGTCGGGTGGCGAACCGCCGAGAGCACCGCCATGGCGAAGAGGAAGGTGGGGAAGGCCTGGAGAAGATCGCAGGCGCGGGCGACGAAGCGCTCGAACGAGCCACGGGCGAGCGCGGCGGCGGCCCCCAGCGGCGTGCCCACGACGAAGCCCACCAACGCCACCGAGATGGCCAGCGCCAGACCGCGGAGCGTCGCCGCCGAGACCATGGCGGCCAGGTCGATCCCCGCCTCCCCCGCCCCGAGCGGATGCAGCGCGGACGGCCCGCCGAACGCGGCGGCGGGATCGAGGCGGCCCGGTGGCGCCGAGGCGCCGAGACCGAGGAGCACGGCGAGCGTCGCCAGCACCACGAGCGGCAGGAGACAGAGGACCACCTGACGGCCGATCCGCCGCTGGCTCGGTCGCGTCACGAACGCACCCGCGGATCGACCGCGGCGTGCGCGGCAGCGGCGAGCATCTGGCTGGCGACGAAGAGCGCCCCGGAGGCGACGATGGCCCCCTCGAGGACCGGCAGGTCGCGCGAGGCGTACGCCTCGAGGATCAAGGTGCCGAGCCCCGCACGCTCGAAGAGCCGCTCGAGCACCACCGCGCCGCCGAGGAGCGCGCCCAGCTGGGTGGCGATCACCACCACCAGCGGCCCGAGCGACACCGGCAGTGCGTGCAGGAGCCAGACGCGCGCCGGCGTGCCCCCCTTGGCCGCGGCGACGGTGAGGAACGGGAGCCGCGCCGTGTCCTCGAGCGCCGCCCGACCGACGCGCGCCAGCTGCGCCGCCAGCGGAACCGCGAGCAACGCGCTGGCAAAGGCGAGACCGGCCACGCCGCTGTCCGGATCTCCCGGCAGCGGGACCAGCCGCGCCCGCGCCGCCAGCAGGTAGGTGAGCACCGGCGCCACGGCGAGCAACGGCACCGCCGCCACCAGCTCCGTCGCCCGCGAGACCCACACGCGCCGCGCGCCCAGCCACGGCCCGACGGACTGCAGCGCCGCGCCGATCCCGATCCCGGCCGCGAGGAGCACCGCCAGCCCCGCGAGCGCCGACGTGGGACCGAGCGCGCGACCGACCATCCCCAGCGCCGACAGCGCCGGGCGCCGCAGCGAGGGGCCGAGGTCGAGCGAGGCGAGCCCGCCGAGGAAGCGCAGGTACTGCAGCCCGAGCGGCGCATCGAGCCCGAGCGAGGCCCGCACCCGCGCTCGGTCCGCCTCCGAGGCGTGATCCCCGAGGACGAGAGCCGCCGGATCCCCCGGCAAGAGACGGAGCGCGAAGAACACCGCGGTCGCCACCGCGAGGACCACCAGCGACGCTTCGAGCGCGCGCGCGACGATGGCGCGCAGCGCGCCGAGCAGACCGCCGATCTCAGTCGTGCCCGGCATCGGACGGGCTGCCCGCGTCGACCGTCGCGTCGCCGAGATCACCGGCGTCGGCCGCGCCGCTGTCGACAGCTCCGGCGGTGCCGGCCTCGAGCAGGATCGGCGAGACGAGCTGGCACACGGCCGCGTCGAAGTCCGCGATGCCGGCATCGCCGCCGATGACCACGCCCGGATCCGGGTTGGGGATGCAGACCTTCTGCGTCTGATCGTCGTCGAGGATGAGCGCCTGCCACGGGCTCAGACGCGGGTCGGCGCAGATGTAGTACCGACGGCCGTTCTCGTCCGTGTCACTGCGGCAGTCGCTGTCGGTGTGGCACTGGGCCATGCAGAAGGCGACCGACAGGCGCGAGGGGCTGCGGTCGCTGTACTCGCAGCCGGGGAGGCTGGCGTTGAAGTCGACGCAGGCCGCCTCGTCGGGGCACTCGTTCGCCTTGCAGCCCTGGACGGTGCAGTAGCCGTTCGGCTCGGCGGTGTCGCAGACACGGTCGCCCTGGCTGGAGCAGTCCGTGGACAGGACGCAGCTGCTGCCGATCTCCGGCGTGCAACCGGACAGGACCGCGCCCCCCAGCGTCATCATGGCGAGCGCGAGCCCGAGCGCAGCCAGCGCGCCAGCTCGCGTACCGGGGCGAGCGCTACCGAGCGAGGCGATACGGCTGCGGCAAGCGCGGATCATGAGGGGCGGCGGAACGTAGCGTGCTCCGTTTGACTTTCGCCAGGACAAAGCAATACGTTGCGCGCGCTCGGGACGATCCCTCCCGCGACTCACGGTCACGTACTGTCCCGTGTCGTCGCGCTAACCTGCGGATTTCGCCGTAGCCCGAACGGAGCACCAGACCACAATGGCCACGTACATCACCGCGGACTGCATCAACTGCGGCGCCTGCGAACCCGAGTGCCCCAACGAAGCCATCAGCGAGGGGGACGAGATCTACATCATCGACCCCGAGCTCTGCACCGAGTGCGTCGGCTTCCACGACAAGGAAGCCTGCCAGGCCGTGTGCCCGGTCGAGTGCTGCCTTCCCGATCCCGGGCACACCGAGGACGAGAAGGTGCTCCTCGAGCGCGCCGTCCGTCTGCACCCGCAGGACGACGAGCTGAAGAAGCGCGTCGCCGACGATCAGTTCCCGTCCCGCTTCCGCAACTGACCGCGGCCGCCGGCGCCTCGTGAGGTCTGCGCGCGCGACGGCAGCCGCGGTCGTCGCGCTCGGCCTGCCTTGGGGTGTGACCGGGTGCGGCGGCGGGCTTCCGCTGCTCCATCCGGCGCGCGCGCTGCCTGCGGGCGAGGTGCGCTCCATGGGCGGTCTGAGCGGCAACGCCGTCGTCGGATCGGCCTCGAAGGATC
The DNA here is from genome assembly GCA_026225435.1 of Labilithrix luteola. Taxonomy (GTDB): domain Bacteria; phylum Myxococcota_A; class Polyangia; order Polyangiales; family Polyangiaceae; genus JAMFST01. The sequence goes on along the minus strand of JAMFST010000827.1, from coordinate 310 downwards.
TGACGGCCGCGCGGAACGAGGCGATCGCCACCCCCGGCGTGCCCGGAGCACCCGGAGCCACCGGGACCAACGCGACCTACGCCAAGGGGGCGCTCGTCTCGGCGCTGCTCGGTCCCGGGCTCGCCCCGGTGGCCGGAGCGCGGGTCGGCATCGGCCACGGCGCGGAGGCCGGCCTCGCCTACACCGGTCGCGGCGCGCGCATCGACGCCCGCGCGACCGTCGACAAAGGCGCCGTCACCTGCTCGGCCGGCGTCGGCGTCAGCGCCGCGTTCTACGGCGCGCAGGACGGCGACAGCCTGCCCAACATGAG
>JAMFST010000826.1 GCA_026225435.1 Labilithrix luteola | reverse complement strand
GAGCGCGGTGACGATGGCCGCCGCGGCGGCGAAGATGGGGGAGCGCGCGCTCATGATCCGCTGTCGCAGGCGAAGGAGTCCGAGCCGAAGTACGCCGACACGAGCTGCGACAGGGTGTGATCAGGGTTGGACATGACCGAGTAGACGCGGAGGATCATCTCGGCGGTGGGCTCGCTCGAGTTGGAGAAGGCGCGGTTGGCGTGGTTGGTGAATCCGGTGGCCAGCGCGATCGTGTTGCTCGCGAGGTAGTCGGCGAAGTCGCCGACCTTCTGGAAGTTCGCGGTCGGCGCGGCGGCGTTGCCGGTCGTCAGGCACGACTGCGGGGCGGTCGTCGACGCGGAGAGGAGGCTGACGAGGAACGCCGGCGTGACCGCCTGCGTGGCGTCGCCGGGCGCTCCGTACACCGCGTTCTGCGCTTCGCTCAGCAGCGTGGGATCGTCGCCGGCGGTGTCGTTCCCCAGCGCGAGCTGCGCGCCGTCATAGATCATCCCGGTCTGCGAGAACGGGCGGAAGAGCACCGAGCCGGCGGCCATCCCCTTGCGCAGGTGGCAACCCTGACAGAGCACGCCGACCTCGGGGACCGCCGCGGTGCCGAAGGAGGCGCCGACGAGGCTGCGCTGATCGGTTGCCTCGAGGCAGTCCGGCGCGGGCGGCGTGTTCGCACCGGTGGGGCCGCTGGTCGCCGCCTGGGGCATGCCGCCGTAGAGGGTGAAGTACAGGTAGGCGACGCGGCCGTAGTTGTTGTTGGTCTGGAGGAAGCTGCTCGGCTTCGAGTTGAGGAAACCGAGGGTGGTGAAGAAGCCGTGGCGCGGTGCGCTCAGGGTGCAGGCGCTCCAGGCGGCGGGAGTCGTCGCGATGCCGGCGGCGGGCGGCGTGCAGTCGGGGCCGTAGAGCGGCGCGGTGTTCGCCGTGACCATCACCGTGTCGTCCTGGAAGAAGCGCGCGTAGGGCCAGCTGTCGGCCTTCGCCAGGAGCAGCTGGTAGAACTCGCTCTCCAGATCCGTGGCGACGGCGGCGGTGACCGCGCCCTTCGGGGTGAGCCCCGGCGCGCCGCCGATGGCCGTCGCCAGCTTCATCAGGCCGCTCGCCTGGAAGCTCGCCGAGCCGGTGGCGCTGGTGAGATCGGCGAGGATGGTGCTGCGCTGCGCGGCGGTGACGGGCGCGTCGAGCGCGCTCTCGGGCCAGGCGGCCAGCTCGGTGGCGAGCGGCTCGCGGTCGTAGGCGGCGAGGGTGAAGTTCGCGAGGAAGCGGCGCAGCGTCGAGGTCGACGCGCACTGGAAGTCGAGCGCGCCGAGGGCGCCTTGCACCTGCGACGGAGCGATGGTCATCCCTTCGTAGAGCGATTCGGCGTCGAAGACGGCCAGCGGCAACGTCGCGCGGAACCAGGCGATGGCGCGGGCGAGATCGGCGTCGTGCTGCTGATCGTAGCTCCCGGCGAGCGGCGGCATGGCCACCGGCTGGGTGCCGCTCCTGGCCTGGTAGCGGTACATCAGCGTCTGGTAGACGTCGGCGGTGTCGGTGCTCGACTCGAGGAAGCTGCGGGTCATCGTCGACGGCATCGCCCAGAAGCTCGCGTTCACCGCCGGATCGCCGCTCGCGTCGACGCCGTGGCAGCCCGCGCACTCCTGCGTCAGCCAGGCGAAGGCTGCGGTGTCGTCGAAGGGGACCGCCTGATCGGGATCGGTCGTCAGCGGCGCGGCGCCGCCGTCCGTGTCGCTCGCGGCCGGCGAGATCGACGTGCTGCTTGGTTGCGGTCCGCTACCCGAGACCAGCCCGTCGAGCTGATCGGTCGACGCCGATCCACAGGCGGCCGCCGCTGCGGCCAGCAGCGAAGCGAGGAGGAGGGCGGACGCGCGTTGCACCGAGCCAGCACCAGTGCACGCGACGGTCCATCGCTGCGTTCACGCACTTTTCCCTCTGGAAAATTGTCCAAAGGGAAGCGGGAGTGCCCACTTCGGATCGCAGCCGATCCGGAGCGTGGTCCGCCGCGAGACCGGTGGCGATGTGCGCAAGCGCCCACGGCGGACGATTCCGCTCAGCGCATGGATCCCAGGATACGCACCCGGCGGACGAGCGACGCGACCACCTGCGGCGGCAGGTCGAACTTCGGCATGCGCCCCTTGCCGTTCATGATCGAAGCGGTGAGATCGGCGTCGGTGCGCGACTTCTGGAAGTCGGGGTCGGCGAAGTTCTGCGCGCGGACCATGGGCCCGTTGGGGCCGTCGCCGCGGCCCGTCGCGCCGTGACAGAGCGCGCACTGCGTCCGCCAGGTCACGTCGACGAGGGTGGCCAGCGGATCGACGCCGCCGTCGCCGCGGTTCGCCTGGACGGCTTGCGCAGCGGAGCTGGGGGCCTGCTGCCCGTTGGCGGCGCGCTGCTGCTCCTCGTTGCGATCGTGATCGCTCGCGGTCCACTCCGGCAGCCCTTGGTCCGACGGCGGGCGATCGCATCCCGTGATGCCGCACAGCGTTATTGCGCACAGCGTCATCGAGAGAAACGCGGGAGATCGCAGGGCAGGGCGCATCGACAAGGCGCACCGTATTGCGTAGCCCGGGTGACCGGAAGACCAATCGTGTCAAAGAACGGTTCGGTCGCTTGTCCGAGCAAGATCACGACGCTACGTTTTGCCACAGGCGCGGACCTCCTCTTCGAGGCCGCGACCGGGAGGATCGAATGTACGGACCGAAAGCCGCCGCGCCCGCAGCCGCCGCGAAGAAGATCACCGTTCCGGAGCTCCGCGCCCGGAAACAACTTCCCCCGAACAACCGGACCGTGAACGGGAACGACGCCACCGTCGCCCGCATCGCCATGGTCACCGCCTACGACGTCACCATGGCGCGCCTGGTCGACGAGGCGGG
>JAMFST010000825.1 GCA_026225435.1 Labilithrix luteola | reverse complement strand
CCGAGCCTCCGCCGCGAAAGAGCCGCGCCGGTCTGGCGATCGCCGCGCTCGTGATCCTCGTCGGCATCGTGGTGGTCCTGGCGGTGCGCATCTGGGCGCTCCCCGGGGCGCGCACGGACGGGACCACGGCGGCCACGCCTCCGACGGGCACCCCCGCCGGGACGGCGGTCAGCGCGGGGCAGGCGCCCGCAACGACCACGGCACCCCCGCCTGCGGCGAACCCCGCCGTCGTCTCCGCGCCGGTGGTCTCGGCCGCTCCCGCCGCGGCTCCGGCAGCTGCTCCGGCCTCCGACGCCACGGCCGCGGCTTCCGACCCGGACGCCAATCACGCCCATCCCACTGTCTACCAGCGGACGTACACGCGACCGGCGCACGCCACCGCGCCGCCTCCCCAGTCCGCCCCCAGCCCGGCCCCGGCCGCCGCTGCTCCCAACTGCGATCCTCCTTTTTATTATGAAGGCACCAAGAAGGTCTTCAAACCCGGATGTCTGTGACCCCCTCTTCCATGACCTACTCGAGCCACAAGACCTACTTTCTTCGCAGCGCCTGCATCATGAGCGCGGCCGCGGCCTTCCTCGCCACCTTCGCTGCCTCGTCGGTCGCCAGCGCAGCGCCGAGCAAGGAGCAGTGCGTCTCCTCGCACGGCAACGGCCAGGATCTGCGCGCCCGCGGACAGCTCGCGCAGGCTCGCCAGGAGTTCCTCTCCTGCGCGCAGGCGAGCTGCCCGTCGCTGGTGCAGTCGGACTGCGCGCGCTTCAGCGAGGAGCTCGGGCGCATGGTGCCGACGGTGACCTTCGCCGCGCGTGACTCGTCGGGCACCGACATCTCCGATACCCAGGTGTTCGTCGACGAGAAGCTCGTGGCGCAGCGCCTCGAGGGCAAGACGTACGAGCTCGATCCGGGCAAGCACGTCATCAAGTGGGTCCACCAGGGGAAGGAGTCGACCGAGTCCGTCGTCCTGAACCAGGGGGAGCAGGGGCGCGAGATCATCGCCACCTTCGGCGGCCCGCCGCCGGTGCCGGGGCAGGAGGGGGCCGGAGCGAAGGAAGCGCCCCCTCCGCCGGAGCCGCACAAGAGCCTCCTGCCGTTCATCGTCGTCGGCGTCGGCGGCGCGGCCGTCGCCACCGGCGCGGTGCTCCTCGGCGTCGGCCTGGGCAAGGTGCCGAGCAACTGCTCGCTCTCCAGCAACACCTGCACCGCGGCCCCCGGCGATCCGGTCTTCAACACCGCGCACAACGGCGTGGTGCTGGCCGACATCGGGATGGGCGTGGGCATCGTCGGCCTCGCGGCCGTCGCCGGTGGCATCATCTGGTACGCCGTCGAGCCGGCCAAGATGGACGAGAAGACGGCGCCGACGACCGGCAAGCTTCTCGTCACCCCGACGCCGTGGTTCGACGGCAAGAGCGGCGGCCTCGGCCTCCACGCGTCCTTTTGAACATCTGAACACCGCTCGCCTCGCGGAGCTGGTCGCCATCGACTAGCGTTGCTCGCGTGCGGGTCTACGTCGTCGGCAGCGGGTCCACGGGGAACGCTGCGCTGGTGGAAGCGGGCGGGGCGCGCGTCCTCGTCGACGCCGGGCTCTCGCCCAAGGTCGTCGCACGGCGCCTCCACGAGATGGGGGTGGAGCTGTTCCCGCGGTCCGTCGACGCCATCGTCGTCAGCCACCAGCACGGCGATCACGCCGGACACCTCGAGCCGCTGCTGCGGGCGCTGCGCTGTCCGGTGTACCTGCACCGCGGGATCGAGATGCAGCGCATCCGCCATCGCTACGAGGTGCGGCCGCTGGAGCTCGACACCCCCACGCCGATCGCCGATGGCGCGCTGACCGTCGAGGCGATGGTCGTCCCGCACGACGCTCCACAGGTAGCCTTCCGCATCAAGAGTGAATCACATGCGTTCGCAATTGCTACAGATCTTGGAAGTGAACCTGATCCTTTAGCTCGCTTCCT
>JAMFST010000824.1 GCA_026225435.1 Labilithrix luteola | reverse complement strand
GGTGCGAGCGGGCGAGACTTTCGGCGGCAGCGGCCAGCTGCTCGGTCTCGTTGCGGTAGACCGCCTCGATGAGAGCGTCGCGCGTGGGGAAATGTCGATAGAGCGTGCCGATGCCGAGGCCCGCCTCGCGCGCGATCTCGTCGAGGGTGGCCGCCGAGCCTTTGGCAGCGAAGGTGGCCTTCGCCGTCGCGAGGAGCAGCTCGCGGTTTCGTTCGGCATCGGCGCGCGGCTTGCGGATCGGCTCGCGCGGTTTCTTCGTCGCCATGGATTTCTCGGTCCTTACCAAACGGAGGGGTCCTCCGTATCAGTGCGGAGCCACCCTCCACTTTCAAGAAAGCGCATCATGACCCAGCCTTTCGGAGCAAGCTCGACGACGGACGAAGTTCTCGCGGGGGTCGACCTGCGGGGAAAACGCGCGCTCGTGACCGGTGTCTCGGCCGGCCTCGGCGTGGAGACGCGGTGCGTGCCCAGGCGGGCAGCGGCGGCAGCTTCACCCTCGCGGAGCTCGACCTGGCATCGCTCGCCAGCGTGCGCGCCTGCGCCGATGCGCTCGTCCGAGACGGCCAGCGGTTCGACCTGGTCATTGCCAACGCCGGCGTCATGGCAACCCCCTTCGGTCACACCGCCGACGGTTTCGAGACCCAGTTCGGCACCAACCACCTCGGTCACTTCGTCTTCGTCAACCGCGTCGCGCCGCTCGTCCGACAGGGTGGACGCATCGTCATCGTGGCGTCTTCCGGTCACCGCTTCGCCAACGTCGACCTCGAAGATCCCGGCTTTGCCCACACCGCCTACGACCCCTTCATCGCCTACGGTCGCTCGAAGACCGCGAACATCCTCTTCGCCGTGGAGCTCGATCGACGTCACGAGGAGCGCGGCGTGCGCGCGACTGCACTTCATCCGGGCGGCATCCACACCGAGCTCGTACGTCACATCGGTGACGGAGCGGTCGAAGGCATGGTCGAGCAGTTCAACCGTGATCTCGCCGCCAAGGGGCAGCCGCCGTATCGCTTGAAGACCATTCCGGAGGGGGCAGCGACGTCGGTGTGGGCCGCGGCCGTCGCTCGCGGCGAGGAGGTGGGGGGCCGCTACTGCGAGAACTGCCACGTCTCGGAGATCACCGAAGCGGTGGTTGGCCCGGTCGACGAAGGCGTGCGCCCCTACGCGCTGGAGAGTGGCGCGGCAAAAGCCTTGTGGGCCAAGAGCGAGGAGATGGTCGGCGAGCGGTTCTAAAGGTGCCACACGGCTGAACGGCGCCAGCCCTGCCTCAGTGGCGGCGACGCTGCGGGTGGTGCGGTTGAGGAGGCGGATGCCGTTTCAGTGCGTCGTTTTGCCGACGATGCCCACGAGCTCATGGCCAACGACGGTCCCGATCGGCGCGGTCATGAGCACCAGCAGGCGATCCGCCTCCGCGTTTCGCCCTGCCGGCATCCTCAGACCTGGAGCTCAGGAGGTGGTCACCGTGCGCGGTATCGCGGCGCGAACCAGGGCGTTCCTCGTCTTCATCCAGCGGCGGTAGCGACGCGTGCGCCGGGCCGTATCGAATTGCTCGAGGAGAAGCGCGCGGAGGGGCGATACGCCGGTGTGTGTCTCGCGCCCTTCGCTCAGCCTCCGGAGCTGGAACTTCACGACGGACATGTACGCCAGCGCCGCGAGCGTCTTGTGTCGCCAGCGGATCGTCGGCAACGCGGGCGCGTGATCGCCGCCTTCGCGCCAGAGGCGCGGCAGGTGCGGTTCGATCGCCAGGGCCGTGGCGATGCCCGCCATGGAAACTCCGCCAGCGAGCACTTGCTCCACGATCTGCCGGCGGCGGATACCGCCCGTCACCATGATCGGCATCGTCGCCCCCCTGGCGATGTCGCGGGCGAGCTCGAGGAAGTACGCCTCGCGCGCCAGGGTGCGACCGTCGCGCGCGTCGCCCTGCATCGCCGGAGATTCGTAGCTGCCGCCGGAGATCTCGACGAGGTCTACGCCGAGCCCGGAGAGCAGCTCCACGACCTTGCGCGCGTCGTCGCCGTCGAAGCCACCGCGCTGAAAGTCGGCGGAGTTGAGCTTCACGCCGACGCAGAAGCTCGCGGTCACGACCGCGCGCACGGCGCGGACGATCTCGAGCAGGAGGCGCGCGCGATTCTCCAGCGAGCCGCCCCAGCGATCGGTGCGCCGGTTGGTGTGCGGCGAGAGGAACTGGCTGAGGAGATAGCCGTGCGCGGCGTGGATCTCGACGCCCGTGAAGCCCGCCTCCTCGGCCAGGCGCGCCGTCGTGGCGAAGCGGCGAATGACCTCGGCGACGTCGTCCTCGGTCATCGCCTTGGGGGTGGCGAAGAGGCGCGAGAGCTTGCCGAGATCGAGCGCGACGGCCGAAGGTGCCCAGGTCTCTTGCCCCATGTTGGCCTGCACCTGGCGCCCGGGATGGTTGATCTGCAGCCAGAAGTGCGCCCCCTTCGCCCGGCCGACACGCGCCCACTCGCGGAAGCGATCCAGGTGCCGCGCGTCCTCGAGCACGACGCCCCCCGGGCCGGTCACCGCGCGCGCGTCGACCATCACGTTGCCGCTGAGGAGCAGCCCCGCTTCACCGCCGGCCCACGCCACGTACAGACGGACGAGCGCCGCCGAGGGCGCGTGGTCGGCGTCGGCCATGTTCTCCTCCATCGCGGCCTTGGCGATGCGGTTGGGGATCGACGCGCCGTTGGGGAGGACCAGGGGCTCGAAGAGAGACGTCATTCCCCAACCCTAAGGTATAAGTTAACTTGAGGGTCAAGCCATGAAGATCAGCGAAATTGCCGAGAAGAGCGGCCTCACCCGGTCGCGCATCCGCTTCTACGAGGCCGAGGGGCTCCTCGGCGGCGTGCGGCGCCAGGGGAACGGTTACCGCGAGTTTCCCCCCGAGGCGCTCCAGCTCCTCGAGATCATCACCGGCGCGCAGCAAGCGGGCTTCACTCTCGACGAGATCAAGAGCCTCCTGCCCGCCGCAGACGGCAAGGGCTGGCATCACGCGGAGCTCCTGACGAGCCTGCGGCGCAAGGTCGAGGATATCGAGGAGCTGCAGCGCCGCCTGAAGCGAACGCGCGCTCAGCTCCTCACGATCATCGAAGGCATCGAGACCAGGCCCGCAGGTCTGGGCTGTAAGGCGAACACCGAGCGGGTGCTCGCCCAGGTCCGCGCGCGCCGGAGCTGACGCTTCTCCGACCGGGAGGCCCACGCGCTCCTCACGAAGATTCGCCGCGTGCTGGACGACGGCTAGAATGTCGTCCCATGGGACTTCACCAGCGGACTCGTCACTTTCCTTTCGCGGCTCTCCTCCTTCTCACTGCGTGTTCCAGCTCTTCATCCTCCCCACCCGCGACGGGCACGCCGACCACTGACGACGGGGGCACGGGAACGGTTGCGGACACGGGAGCCGGCCCGGCCACCGTCGGCACGGTGCCCGACGCGCTCTCCGGATACTGCGTCGCTACGCTGACCGTCCCAGCGAGCCTGCAGAAAGATCAGGCCGCGCAGATCTGGGTGTCGAGCAGCCTCCAGGCGCCCGCGCGCACGCAGTTCCTCCTCGGCACCGACGCCCTGGGCTTCAGCGGCTACGTCTTTCTCTCCGACGGAACGCCGACGCGCATCGACACGCGCGCGACGCCGCTCGTCCTCGGCACGTCGTTCACCAGCAGCTGCGCCCCCGCGAGCCCGAACGCAGGAGGGACCATGGACGTTCTTCTCGCGCCGGCCACGTTCTATCCCAACATGGATCTGAGCGGCGCCGCCTGCATGTTCCCCGCGGGCGCTACCCTCGCCAACTACGTCTTCGTCATCACCACCTTGACCAACGGCGCCGGCGGCGGCGAAGTGGGGTCGAGCGAGATCACGGCGCAGTGCGGAGAGAAGCTCGCGTACACCGGCTACCTCGTCGAGGCGAACCTGTTC
>JAMFST010000086.1 GCA_026225435.1 Labilithrix luteola | reverse complement strand
GAGGAGACGAGGTCGGGGAAGTAGCCCATCGCCAGATCGACCGTGCCGGCGTCCATCGCGTTCACCAGATCGTGCGGGCCGACCACGATCGTCTTCAGGTGGGCGCGCGGCGCGTCGCGGGCGAAGCGCTGCAGGAGCCGCGGGAAGAACTCGAGCTCGCCGATGTCCGAGACGCTGAAGGTGAAGGTGCCGGTGTCGCTGGCCGGATCGAAGGCCGCCTGGCCGAGCACCTCGAGACGGATGGTGGAGAGGATGCCGGCGACCACCGGCCGCAAGGCGAGCGCGCGCGCCGTCGGCTGCATCACGCCGTTGGTGCGTACGAACAGCTCGTCGCCGAGCGCCACCCGCAGCTTCGCCAGCGCCGCGCTCAACGTCGACGGGCTCAATCGCGCCCGCTGCGCCGCGCGGGTCAGGGTCTGCTCCTCGAACAGACCGTCGAGCACCAGCAGCAGGTTCAGATCGAGGTCGCGCAGATCCATGAGAGTCCCCGCATCGTGCGCACAGGTCCGACTCACGACTAGCGACAGATCCACATTTTGCGACGCGTCAATACGCGTCAGGGGGCTCGAAGAGGCATTTCGATTCTTCGCGGAGGAGGAACGCGCCGCCGGGTGACAGCTTGCGACGCATGAACGAGCCGCGCGTGAGCCGCTACCAGTACCTCACCGACACCAACCCCGGCACGCCCGCCGGTGAGCTCCTCCGTCGCTACTGGCAGCCGATCGCGCTGCTGCGCGACCTGCCAGCGGAAAACGCCGCTCCGCTCGGCGCGCGCATCATGGGGCAAGACGTCGTCCTCTTCCGCGACGAGCAAGGTCGGCCGGCGGCGCTGGACCGCAAGTGCATCCACCGCTGCGCCGATCTGGTGCTCGGGCGCGTCGAGGCGGGCGGCCTGCGCTGCCCGTACCACGGCTGGGTGTTCGACCTGCGCGGCAAGGTGCTCGAGCAGCCGGCCGAGCCGCCGGCCGTCGCCGCGGCGGCGATGAACCGGGTGAAGGCGCGCGCCTATCCGGTGCACGAGGCGGCCGGCGCGCTGTGGATCTACCTCGGGCCGGGCGAGGCGCCGCTCTTTCCGGCGTACCCCGCGCTGCAGGGGGGCGCCGAGCATCGCTACACCTGCCGCTGGCACGGCGACGCCAACTGGCTGCAGGCGAGCGAGGGGAACATCGACCCGATCCACACCTCGTACCTCCACCAGATGGAGCTCGAGGACGAGTCGATGAAGGGGCGCTGGGGCGTGTTCAAGAACCCCGCGCGGCCCGAGCTGAGCGTCGCCGAGACCCGCTTCGGCGTGCGCCTGTTCACCACGCGTGCGCTCGGGAACGGTGGCGAGTCCGCCGAGAGCGGCGAGAAGTCGATCCGCATCACCAACTTCGTCCTGCCCAACGCCTGCGCGGTCGGCGGCTTCGAGGGCTACCTCGGTGACGGAGGCGCCACGATGCTCTGGGACGTCCCCATCGACAACGTCAGCCACTACCGCTGGGAGTTCATCTTCCACAAGAGCGGACAGCTCGATCGCGACAGCCTGGAGGCGCAGTACGCGACGGAGCGGGATCGCAGCGGAGCGCCGCACCTGCGCGACCGCATGTGGCGGACCAAGGAGACCAACTACGCGCAGGACCGCGAGTCGATGAAGGAGAAGACCTTCCTCGGCCTCGGTCCGTGCTTCTCGGTGCACGACGTGGTCATCACGCAATCGCAGGGGGAGGTGCACGATCAGTCGCTCGAGCACCTGGCGTCGTCCGACGTCGCCATCATCCGCGCGCGGCGGCAGCTCGACGAGGCGGCGCAGGCGGTGGCGCGCGGCGAAGACCCGCGCGGGGTGGTGCGCACCGAGCGCGAGAACGACTTCCGCGACATGGTCGTCTACACCGGCACGCTCGCAGCGGGAGTGTCCAAGGAGGACTACGTCGCCGAGCTGGAACGACGGACCGATCTCTTCGCGCTGGCCACGGCCGCGGCCGAGTGAGGGCGACATGACCAGCCTGTCGCGGCTTTCAGCGCAGTGGATCACCGTCAAGGTCGCCGCCAAGACACGCGAGGCGCGCGACGTCACCAGCTTCGCGCTCGTGCATCCGCGAGGAGAGCCGCTGACGAGCTTCGCGGCGGGAGCGCACCTCGACGTGGAGATCGCGCCCGGGCTCGTGCGGCAGTACTCGCTCTGCAACGATCCGCGCGAGCGCGATCGCTACCTCATCGCCGTGCTGCGCGAGACCGAATCGCGCGGCGGGAGCGCGCGCATGGCCGACGAGGTGGAGGTCGGCGCCAGCCTGCGGGTGAGCGAGCCGCGCAACCACTTCGCGCTCGAGGCGCGCGCCGAGCGGGTGCTGCTCTTCGCTGGCGGGATCGGCATCACGCCGCTCCTCTGCATGGCCGAGCGCCTGGCGCACGTGGGCGTCCCCTTCGTCCTCCACTACTGCTCGCGGAGCCGGGAGCGGCTGGCCTTCACCGAGCGGCTCGCTGCCTTCGGCCCCAAGGTGGTCTTCCACCTCGACGACGAGGGGAGCCGGCTCGACATGGCCGCCGTCCTCCGCGAGCGCGGATCCAACGATCATCTGTACGTCTGCGGCCCGAAGGCGTTCATCGAGGCAGCGCTGGAGACGGGGCGCGCGGCCGGGTGGCCGGCGGAGAGCCTGCATCGCGAGTTCTTCTCCGGCGCCGAGGAGACGGAGCGTGACGGCGATTCCCCCTTCGCGGTGGAGCTGTCGAGCACCGGTCAACGCTTCGCCGTGCCCGCGGGCACCAAGGTCATCGACGTGCTCGCCGCCAACGGCGTGTCCATTCCTACGTCGTGCGAGCAGGGGGTCTGCGGCACGTGTGTCACCCGGGTCCTGCGCGGCACGCCCGATCACCGCGACCTGTTCCTGACCGATCAGGAGCACGCGAAGAACGATCAGTTCACCCCGTGCTGCTCGCGGTCGAAGACCTCGTTGCTCGTCCTGGATCTCTGAGGAGCCTGCTCATGCCCATCGTTCGCACCAACATCGCCCGTCCTCCGTCCTCCGCGCTCGAGGCGCTCGCCTCGGCGGGGGTCGCCACCGTGCACGAGGCGCAGGGGAGGCGAGGGCTGCTGGCCTCGTACCTGCGCCCCATCTACCGGCCGGCGCGCATCGCCGGGGCGGCGGTCACCTGCCGGGTCGCGCCGGGGGACAACTGGACCATCCACGTGGCCGCCGAGCAATGCGGTCCGGGCGACATCCTGGTGGTCGCGCCGACCAGCCCCTGCGAGGACGGCTACTTCGGCGAGCTCCTCGCCGTCTCGCTGCGCGCCCGCGGAGTCCAGGGGCTCGTCATCGACGCCGGCGTGCGCGACGTGACCGATCTGACGAAGATGCAGTTCCCCGTCTGGTCGAAGGCGGTCTCCGCGCAGGGGACGGTGAAGGAGACGCTCGGCGACGTGAACGTGCCCATCGTCTGCGCCGGCGCGCTGATCCACCCCGGTGACGTCATCGTCGCCGACGACGACGGCGTCTGCGTGGTGGCCCGCGAGGAGGCCGAGGCGGTGGCGCGTGCCTCGGCCAAGCGCGAGGCCAAGGAGGCCGACACGCGCAAGCGGCTGGCCGACGGGGAGCTCGGGCTCGATCTGTACGAGATGCGCGCGCGGCTTCGCGCCAAGGGGCTCACCTACGTGGACGCCGTGACCGGAGCGGAGCGCACGTGAGCGCCGGCACGCGGCAGACGGCCATCCGCTGCACCGTCATGCGCGGCGGCACCTCGAAGGGGGCGTACTTCCGCGCGGCGGATCTTCCGCAGGATCCGGCGACGCGGGACGCCGTGCTCCTCGCCGTGCTCGGTTCGCCCGACGCGCGGCAGATCGACGGGCTCGGCGGTGCTCACCCGCTCACGTCCAAGGTGGCGATCGTCTCACCCTCGACGCGCACCGACGCGGACGTCGACTTCTACTTCCTCCAGCTAGGGGTGGCCGAGGCGACCGTGAGCGACGCCCAGACGTGCGGGAACCTGCTCGCCGGAGTCGGCGCTTTCGCCCTCGACGCCGGCTACGTCCGCGCGAGCGGGGCCAGCGACGCGCTGCCCATCCGCGTACACCTGGTGAACACGAAGAGCGTCGCCGTGGTGCACACGCCGATGACCGGCGGGCAGGTCGAGTACGACGGCGACACCCGCATCGACGGCGTGCCCGGGACGTCGGCGCCGGTGCTCCTCGAGTTCCTCGACGTCGCGGGGGGCAGCTGCGGCGCGCTCTTGCCGACCGGGAACGTCGTCGACGAGGTCGCGGGGGTACGCGTGACGATGATCGACAACGGCATGCCGGTGGTGCTGATGCGCGCCTCGGATCTCGGCGTCACCGGCTACGAGTCGCCTGCCGAGCTGGAGGCGGACCAGGCGCTCGGCGCGCGCATCGAGCAGATCCGCCTCGCCGCCGGCCCGCGCATGAACCTCGGCGACGTGACGAAGAAGTCGGTCCCCAAGATGTGCCTCGTCGCCCCGCCGCGGCACGGCGGCACGGTCAGCACGCGCACGTACATCCCGCACCGGGTGCACGAGGCCATCGGTGTGCTCGGCGCGGTCTCGGTCGCCACTGGCTGCGCGCTCCCGGGGAGCATCGGGGCAGAGGTGAGCACGCCGATCACCGGCGCCGGCGAGCACGATCTCGGCATCGAGCATCCTCAGGGCTCGCTCGAGGTGCGCATCGAGCGCCTTGCGAGCGGCAGCCTCGGGCGCATCGCCCTCCTTCGTACCGCGCGCCTGCTGATGCGCGGCGAGACCTTCATCCCGCAGCGCATCTGGAGCCACGCATGATCATCGACTGTCACGGCCACTACACGACGGCGCCCAAGCCGCTGCAGACGTTTCGCGATCAGCAGCTCGCCGCCGCCAGCGACAGCGCCGCGTTGGCTGCGCTCGCCGGCCCGGGGATCTCCGACGACCAGATCCGCGAGTCGCTCGAGGGGGCGCAATTGAAGCTGGCTCGCGCCCGCGGGATCGACCTGACGCTGTTCTCGCCCCGCGCCTCGGCGATGGGGCACCACCTCGGCAACGAGGCGACCAGCCTGCGCTGGACGCAAGCCTGCAACGACCTCATCGCCCGGGTGGTCGATCTCTACCCGCAGCGCTTCGTCGGTGTCTGCCAGCTGCCGCAGTCGACCGACGTCGCGCCCGAGCGCTCGGTGGCCGAGCTGCGGCGCTGCGTGCAGGAGCTGGGGTTCGTCGGCTGCAACCTGAACCCCGATCCGAGCGGAGGCCACTGGCGCTCGCCGCCGCTGACCGACCGGAGCTGGTACCCGATCTACGAGGCGATGGTGGAGCTGGACGTGCCGGCGATGGTGCACGTCTCCGCGTCCTGCAACCCGAGCTTCCACGCGACCGGCGCGCACTACATCAACGCCGACACGACCGCCTTCATGCAGCTGGTCCAGGGGGACCTCTTTCGCGACTTCCCCCGGCTGCGCTTGATCATCCCGCACGGTGGCGGCGCGGTGCCTTACCACTGGGGGCGTTACCGCGGCCTCGCCCAGGACATGGCGCGCCCTCCGCTCACCACGCACGTGATGAAGAACGTGTTCTTCGACACCTGCGTGTACCACCAGCCGGGGATCGATCTGCTCCTCAAGGTCATCCCGACCGAGAACGTCCTCTTCGGCTCCGAGATGGTCGGCGCGGTGCGCGGGGTCGATCCGCAGACCGGCTTCTACTTCGACGACACGCGCCGCTACATCGCGGCGAGCGCGCTCGGCGAGGAGGACCGCGCCAAGGTCTTCGAAGGGAACGCGCGGCGCGTCTTCCCCCGGCTCGACAAGCGGTTGAAGCAGCTCGCCAAGGAGGCGCGATGAGCCCGTCGGCGCCGCTCGAGAGCGGGCAGTACCACCCGTCGCCGTCGCGACCGCGCTTCGTGCCACCGCCCGGCGCGGTCGACGCGCACTGCCACGTCTTCGGTCCGGCGGCGCGGTTTCCTTACGCGCCCGAGCGCAAGTACACCCCGGGTGACGCGCCGAAGGAGGAGCTGTTCCGTCTGCGCGACTTCCTCGGCTTCTCGCGCAACGTCATCGTGCAGGCGACCTGCCACGGGCGCGACAACCGCGCGCTGGTCGACGCGCTGGAGCACGCCGGCGAACGAGCCCGCGGGGTGGCGACGGTAGGACCGGACGTGTCCGCCGCCGAGCTGCGCTCCCTCCACGCGTCGGGCGTGCGCGGCGTGCGCTTCAACTTCCTCAAGCGGCTGGTCGACTTCACGCCGCGCGCGGAGCTGGAGGAGATGGCGCGGAAGATCGCCGACCTCGGCTGGCACGTCGTCGTCTACTTCGAGATGGCCGATCTCGAGGAGCTGGCGCCGTTCTTCGTCGGGCTGCCGACGCCGGTGGTGATCGATCACCTGGGGCGGCCGGACGTGCGCAAGGGGGTGGACGATCCGTCCTTCGCGCGCTTCGTGAAGCTGCTGGACGAGCAGCGGCACTTCCGGGTGAAGGTGTCCTGCCCGGAGCGGCTGTCGGCCTCCGGCCCGCCCTACGACGACGTCGTCCCCTTCGCCCGGCGGCTGGTCGAGCGCTTCCCCGATCGCGTGCTGTGGGGCACCGACTGGCCGCACCCGAACATGACGAGCCACCTGCCCGACGACGGCGATCTGGTCGACCGCATCCCGCTCATCGCGCCGACGGCGGACCTGCAGCAGCGGCTCCTCGTGACCAACCCCGAGCGGCTGTACTGGAACGCGTGATGACCGACCGCGCCTTCGACGACATCCCCGGCACGCTCCTCTTCGACGGGAAGCGCTCGCGCCTCGGCTACCACCTGAACATGTTCTGCATGTCGCTCTTGCATGCGGACAACCGCGCCGCCTTCAAGCACGACGAGGACGCGTACCTCGCGCGCTTCCCGCTGCTCACGGCGGAACAGCGCGCGGCCATCCGCGGCCGGCGCTGGAACGAGATGCTGCAGCTGGGCGGCAACGTCTATTACACGGCGAAGCTCGCGGCGACCGACGGCCTGCCGGTCGCCAGCATGTCGGCCGCAATGGCCGGTCTGCCGCCCGAGGACTACGTGCGCATGATGGTCGGCGGCGGCCGCTCGCCCGCCTGGACCGGGCGATGAGCGCGGCGCACATCTTCGCCGGCATCGGCGCCTCACACGTTCCGGCCATCGGCGCCGCGCTCGATCTCGGCAAGGCCAGCGAGCCGTACTGGGCGCCGCTCTTCGCCGGCTTCGCACCGACCCGCGAGTGGATCGCGCGGGAGAAGCCCGACGCGCTGATCCTGGTCTACAACGACCACGCGTCGGCCTTCTCGCTCGAGGTGATCCCGACCTTCGCGCTCGGCTGCGCGGCGGAGTTCGCCCCGGCCGACGAAGGGTGGGGGCCACGCAAGGTGCCGGTGGT
This sequence comes from Labilithrix luteola, assembly GCA_026225435.1. GTDB lineage: Bacteria > Myxococcota_A > Polyangia > Polyangiales > Polyangiaceae > JAMFST01. Next base: position 1,435 of record JAMFST010000086.1, on the reverse strand, counting down.
GAAGGGGGATCCGGCGCTCGCCTGGCACCTGGCCGAGGCGCTCATCCTCGACGAGTTCGACATGACCATCGTGAACAAGATGGACGTGGACCACGGGCTCACCGTGCCCCTGTCGCTCCTCTTCGGTCAGGTCGACGCGTGGCCCTGCACGGTGGTGCCGCTCGCGGTGAACGTCATCCAGTACCCGCCGCCCACGGGGAAACGCTGTTACGCGCTCGGCAAGGCGATCCGCCGCGCGGTCGCCAGCTTCCCCGAGGCGCGCAAGATCGCCATCGTCGGCACCGGCGGTCTGTCGCACCAGCTACAGGGGCCGCGCGCCGGGCTGATCAACCGCGACTGGGACGCGCGCTTCCTCGACGGACTCACCGCCGATCCGGAGGCGCTCTCCCGCATCCCCCACCTCGACTACGTGCGCGAGGCCGGCTCGGAGGGGATCGAGATGGTCATGTGGCTCATCATGCGCGGAGCGCTGGAGGAGCAGGTGGACGAGCTCTATCGATTTTACCATGTACCCGCGTCGAGCACGGCGGTGGGGCACATCGTGCTGGTGAACCGGGCGGGCTCGCCGTGATCAAGCTGGCGGTCGCGGGCGAAGGGGCCTTTGGTACAGCGCACCTGCAGGCGCTCGCGGCGACGCGGGCGGCGGGGGAGGTCGAGGTCACGGTGATCGCCGGCGGCGTGGCGGAGACGACCGCGCGCCTGGCAGACGGCTTCGGCGTGCCGCGCTGGACGACGGATCTGGCGACGGCGCTCGCCGACCGCGAGGTGGACGTGGTGATCCTGGCGACGCCCACGCCGCTGCATGCCGACCAGGCGGTCGCCTGCCTCGAGGCCGGGAAGCACGTGCTGGTGGAGATCCCGATGGCCGAGTCGATGCGCGACGCCGAGCGGATCGTCGCCGCGCAGGCGCGCGCCGGTCGCGTCGCCATGGCCGGCCAGCTGCGCCGCTTCAACCGCGGGCACGCGTGGATGCACCGGCGCATCGCGGCCGGCGAGCTGACCCTGCGCCAGCTGGTGGTGGAGACGTACTTCCTTCGCCGGACCAACGTGAACCTGCGCGGAGAGCCGCGCAGCTGGACCGACAGCCTCCTGTGGCACCACGCCTGTCACTCGGTGGACCTTTTTCTCCACCAGACCGGCGAGCCGGTGTCGGCGGCGCGCGCGCTGGCCGGCGCGCCGAGCCCGACGCTGGGCATCCCGCTCGATCTGTCGATCCAGCTGCAGACGCCGAAGCGGGCGCTGGCGACGATCGCGCTCTCGTTCAACCACGAGGGGCCAGCCGGATCGACGTTTCGCTACCTATGCGACGACCTTCGTCGCGCGCAACGACGAGCTGACCGATGGTCAGGGGGGGCCGGTCGATGTGGCGCGTCGCGAGCCCGATCTCGCGGCCGACGGGCGGAGCGGGCTGGCGCGAGTCCAGGCGGAGCTCTTC
>JAMFST010000823.1 GCA_026225435.1 Labilithrix luteola | reverse complement strand
GGTGCGTGGCTTCACCCCGCACGCGCTCGCCGCCATCAAGAAGAGCGCCTGGCCGGGGAACATCCGTCAGCTGGAGAATCGCATCAAGAAGGCGCTCGTCCTCTGCGACAAGGCGCTGCTCGGCGTGGAAGATCTCGACCTCGGCACCTCCGCCGAGGCGCCCATCCTGCCGCTGGAGAAGGCGAAGGAGGACTTCCAGCGCCGCTACGTGCTCGAGGTGCTCGAGCGCAACAACGGCAACCGCACGCAGACGGCGCGCGACCTCGGCGTCGACCCGCGCACCATCTTCCGCTACCTCGAACGCGAGGCGAACGCTCCGCCGGCCGGCGGCGCGCTCGACAAGCTCGACCGACTCGACAGGTAGGCTCGTCGTCGATGGTGCCTCGGCGTCTGGAGACGCGTCTCGTGATCTTCGACCCGCTCGCCCTCGTGCGAACGGTGCCGGAGCTGCTCACCCTCCTCCTCGTGGGGAACCTGCACGATCCCTGGACCTACGTGGGGCTCGCGCTCCTGGTCGTCTTCGTCGCGGCGGCCTTCACGCCCATCTCGGTGGACCTGACCGACGACGGGGTGAGCTTCACCGCGGAGGCGCGGCGCTGGCCCTTCCCGGTGGAGCGGGCGGAGCTCGAAGCACGGCGGGTCCGCGGCTTCGCGCTCGCCAGCTACACGCTCAAGACGCTCGGGAGGTGGGGCATCTCCAGCGACAAGCAGTTCCGGCTCGACGTCCTCACGCAGGACGGGCCACGCGAGCTGTTGCGCGGGCTGCCGGAGAGGCACCGCCACCTGCCGGAGCTCGTGGCGCGCATCGATCAGTTCGCTCGTGAGGGATCCGCGCTTGCGGCCGGCGCTCCGGCGACCAATCTTGCCGAGCCACGTGGCTGACCTGCTCCCCCTGCGCCTCGATCCCTGCCCCGCGAAGACGCGCGGGGATCTCGAGCTCGACCGACTCCTCGCCGCTCTCGCGTCGCGCACCCGCAGCGTCGGAGGGCGCACGCTCGCCGTGCAGCTGCCGTTTGCGCGCACGCGGGAGGAGGTGCGCTCGCGGCTGACCGCCTCGACCGAGGCGACCACTCTGCACGCGGCGGGAGAGCCGTTGCCGGTGACGGCGCTGGGGGACACGAGCGACGCGCTCGGCCGGCTGCGGGTCGGCGGGGTGCTCGCGCCGGAGGAGCTGCGCCGTCTCGCCGAGCTCGCCCTGGCAGCGCGTACGTTGCGCCGCTTCCTCCAGTCGCGCCGCGGCCGCGTGCCGACGTTGTTCGACGAGTGCGCCACCGATCCGACCCTCGACGAGGTGGGGGACGAGGTGCACCAGTCGTTCGACCCGGCGGGCACCCTGGCGGACGATGCCAGCCCGCGGCTGCGCGAGCTGCGGGGCGAGTACCTGGCGGCGCGCGGGCGGATGCTGAGCCGGCTCGAGGAGCTGATGACCCGCTACGAAGGGATCCTCCAGGACCGCTTCATCACCGAGCGCGAGGGGCGCTACGTCGTGCCGGTGCGCTCCGATGCACACGAGCGCTTCCCCGGCATCGTCCACGCGACGAGCAGCAGCGGAGCGACGTTGTTCGTCGAACCGCGCGCGGTCATCCCCATGGGCAACCGGCTCAAGATGCTCGAGGCCGACGTGATGCGCGAGGAGGCGGCGATCTACGCGCGCCTGTCCGGGCAGCTGGGCGACGTGCTGCCCAGCCTGGAGGAGGCCGCGGCGGCGCTCGCCCGGGCCGACGTGCGCGCCGCGATCGCCGTCCTCGCCGAGGACCTCGACCTGCGCTTCCCCGAGGTGATCGACGCCCCCCGCGCCGAGCTGCGCGACGCGCGCCACCCGCTGCTGGTGCTCGACGCGATCGCAGCGGCGCAGGCCACGTCGTCGGCCATCGAGACCATCGTTCCGAGCGACCTGGTCGTGCAGAGCGGCCGCGCGGTGGTGGTGAGCGGGCCGAACGCCGGCGGCAAGACCGTCGCCTTGAAGGCGCTGGGGCTCTCGGCCCTGATGCTCCGCGCCGGCCTGCCCATCGCCGCGGCCGAGGGGAGCAAGCTGGGGATCTTCGACGTCGTCCTCACCGACGTGGGCGACGACCAGAGCCTGCACCAGAACCTGTCAACCTTCAGCGCTCACGTGAAGAACCTGGTGGCCATCCTCGACGAGGCGCAGCCCGGGGCGCTGGTGCTGCTCGACGAGCTCGCCGGCGGGACCGATCCGCGCGAAGGCGAGGCGCTCGCGGCCGGCGTGCTCGACTCGCTGTGCGCGCGCGGTGCCGCCGTCTGCGCGACGACGCATTACGAGGGGCTCAAGGCGCTGGCGCTGGCCGACGAGCGCTTCGAGAACGCGAGCGTCGGCTTCGACCTGTCGACGATGACCCCGACGTTCCGCCTGGCGCTCGGTGTGCCGGGGAGCTCCAGCGCGCTGGCGGTGGCGCGGCGCTACGGCATGCCCTCGACTGTGCTCGAGCGGGCCGAGCGCTTCGGCGCGCACGACGAGCGGCGCTTCGACCAGGTGGTGCAGGGGCTGAACGACGAGCGCGCGGCGCTGGGGCTGGCGCGGCAGGCGGCCGAGACCCGCGAGCGCGAAGCGCAGCAGGCCAAGGTGCGGCTCGAGGCGGAGCTGGCGCAGCTGCGTGATCAGGACCAGCGGACCATCTCGCGCGAGGTGGAGACGCTGCTGGCGAGCGTGCGCAAGTCGCGCGAGGAGCTGCGGCAGGTGCAGTTCCGCCTGCGGGCCAAGCGCGTGGAAGAGCAAGGGGCGCGCGAGGCGCAGAAGGCCATCGAGCGCATCGGCGAGCGGATCGGGCTGGGCGGGGATCTCGAGCGGCACCTGCCCGGGGCGCGGCCGCTCCTCGAGCCGCGCGGGGAGCTGGAACGCGGCGAGGTGAAGAGGGGCTCGAGGGTGTACGTGCCGCGGCTGCGCGCCGACGCCGAGGTGGTGGAGCTGCTCGCCGACGGGCAGCTGCGCGTCGCGGCCGGCGCGATGAAGCTGGTGGTCTCGGCGAACGAGGTGCGGCGCGCCGCCGCTCCGCCGGAGGAGGCGCCGCGCGATCGCAAGTCACGCACGGGCGAACGTGCCGCTGCGCCGGCGGGTGCGGCGTCCGCTCCGTCGAACGAGCTCCCGCTGGCCACGCGGGACAACTCGGTCGACGTCCGCGGAATGCGCGCCGACGACGCGGTGGCGATGGCGACCACCTTCCTCGACCGCTCGCTCAACGACGGCCGACGGATCGCCTTCGTGGTCCACGGACACGGCACCGGCGCCCTCCGCGAGGCGATCCGCAGCGAGCTCAAGGCGAGCCCCTACGTCGCCCGCTTCCGCGCCGGCGACACCGCCGAAGGGGGCGACGGCGTCACGGTGGTCTGGCTGTCGTAGGACGATTCCCCGCTACACCTGGTCTTCGGCCGGTGTCTCCCCTGCGAACAGGAGACACGATGGACGCGATCTACGGCGTGACGATGGAGATGCTGGCGGAGATCTCGAGCAAGCACGGGGAGCTCAACGCGCAGTACGGCCAGCAGCAGGGGCGGCTCGCCTTCCAGCAGTACCTGGCGCAGCGCGGGCTGGACGAGAATGTCCACGCTCACGCGCACAACGGGTGGCTGGAGCGGTTCCGCGCCGATCCGACGGGGCGACTCGAGGCGCAGTTCCACATGATGCTGTCGCAGCTGACGATGCGCGCGCACATGGGCGACGTGCGCGACATGAGCCAGGACGCCGAGGAGGGCGTCACCCTCGACACCTACGCGCAGATCACCGTGGCCATCAGCCGGGCGGGGGCCAACGCCGACGAGGTCGTGCGCCGCTTCGGGCTCTCGGACGTGAACCACTGGCAACGCACCAACGCCGCCTGGGGCGCGCGCATGGCGGCCGACACCAGCCACAAGCTGACGACCCAGTACGGCGCGCTGTACCAGAAGTATGCCGGCCCCGCGTTCCAGGCGGAGACGCAGGCGTCGATCGCCGCGACCCTGGCGGCGAGCAACGCGCGGCCGCGCACCCTCGAGTCCGCGCGCGCTCCGACCGCGGACGAGTG
>JAMFST010000822.1 GCA_026225435.1 Labilithrix luteola | reverse complement strand
GGTGGCCCCCGGCGTGGTCGCCACCTACTTCATCGTCGGTGCGAGAAGGCGCCTTCGTCGCGGCACCGCCTCCGCCTCGCCGGCCGCTCCGCTCGTCAGCTCGCGGTGAGCACGATCTTCCCGAACAGGTCCCCGGCGATCATCTGCTCGAACGCCTCGCGACCGCGCTCGAGCGGCAAGGTGCGGTCGATGAGCGGCTTCACCTTGGTGCGATCGAGCAGCTCGAGCAGCGCGATCATCTCCTTCTTCGTCCCCATCATCGAGCCCTGGATGCGGATCTGACGGATGAAGACGCGCTGCAGATCGCTCGGCGGGTTCGGCCCGGAGGTGGAGCCGACGCAGACGACGATCCCGCCCGGCTTGAGCGCCTTGAGCGAGTGCGACCAGGTCGCCTCGCCGACGCTCTCGAGCACCGCGTCCACCCGCTCCGGCAGCTTCGCGTTGGTCTCGAACGCCTGATCGGCGCCGAGCCCCTTGGCCTGCTCGCGCCGCTTCTCGCTGCGGCTGGTGACCCACACCTTGAGCCCCGCCGCCTTGCCGAGGAGCACCGCCGCGGTCGATACGCCGCCGCCCGCGCCCTGCACGAGCACCGTCTGCCCGGCCTTGAGGCCGGCCTGGGTGAAGAGCGCGCGGTACGCCGTGAGGTAGGCGACGCCGAGGCAGCTCGCCTCCTCGAAGGAGAGCGACTTCGGCTTGTCGATCAGGTTGCGCTCCGGGACCGCCAGCTTGGTGGCGAAGGTCCCGTCGTACATCTCCGAGAGCATCGACATCTTCGGGTCGTACAGCTCGTTGCCGAACTTCTCCTCGGCGTCGGGGGCGGAGATGATCGAGTGCACCACCACCTCGCGCCCGTCGGCGGTCACGCCCGCCGCGTCGCAGCCGATGACCATCGGCAGCCGCTTGGCGTCCATCCCCACGCCACGCAGCGTGAAGATGTCGTGGTGGTTCAGCGACGCGGCCTTCACGTCGATGACGACCCAGCCCTCCTTCGGCGTGGGATCGGGCCGCTCGCCGAGCGTGAGACCCTCGAGCGGAGCATCGGGATGAAGCGACGTGGCGGTGATGGCGAACATACGTTCGTCTTAGGCCCCAGTCCGGCGCGCGACCAGACCGAACATCAAGGGGAACGAGGGGGCGTTCTCGGCGAACCGCCAGGTCCGCCCTGACGCTTCGCGCAACGCATGGAAGAGCCGGGCCCCGTTGGCGTGGTCGTACTCCTCGAGCCGCTCCACCAGCAGCCCGCTGCCCGCGCACCCGGTGACGAGGTCGCCGAGTCCGAAGGGGAAGGTGTAGTCCGCGTAGGGATTGTCGAAGTCGTCGCCGCCGCGGCGAAAGCCGGACGGGGAGAGCGCGTCACCCCCGTCGGCCACGTAGTCGCCTACGCCGGAGGTCTCGACGACCGTCTCGTCGCCGCGGTACGGGTAGCGGCGTTCGAGCGCCTCGTCGTACATCGCCGCGACGGGGTGAAACTCGACGGTGACCAGCCGACCGCCGGGCTCAATGATCGCCGCGACGCCGCGGAGGAACCCGGCGAGGTCCGACAGCCAGCAGAGCGCGCCGTACGAGGCGTAGACCAGGTCGAAGGTGCGCCCCGCCGCGCGCGACGACTCGAGCCAGTCGTAGACGTCGCTGCGCTCGAAGTCGGCGACGAGCCCGGAGTCGCGCGAGAGGTCGCGCGCGAAGGCGATCGCCTCGTCGCTGATGTCCACGCCGGTGACCTTCGCGCCGAGCGCGGCCAGGCTCAGCGAGTCCTGCCCGCAGTTGCACAGCAGGTGGGCGACGGTCCGGCCACGCACGTCACCGAGCAGCGCGAGCTCCTCGGGAAAGAGCGTGGAGCCGCCGCCGCGGAGGAAGGCCGCCTGGTCGACCTTGTGCCGGTTGTGCGCCGGCGTCGCCGCGTTCCACGACGCGCGGTTCTTCTCGTGCAGGTGCTTCTTCAGCGTCACTTCCCCTGCCAGCGCGGCTGCCGCTTCTCCGCGAACGCCAGGGGACCTTCCTTCGTGTCCTCGGCGGTTTTCCACTTCGCGAACGCGGGGTAGCCGTCCTGGTGGGCCATCGCCGCGGCGACCGACGGCTCGGCGAGGCCGCGGTGGACCGTCTCCTTCGACGCGCGGATCGACAGCGGCGCCGCCTTGAGGATCTTGGCGCACCAGCGCTCGGTCGCGGAGATCAGCTCCGCAGGGGCGACCACCTCGTTCACGAAGCCGAGCTCGTAGCCACGCCGCGCGTCGACCGAGCGCCGGAGGATGCTCGGCTCCGGCAGCGATTCGGGCGCCACGCCGAGCTTTTTGGCCACGCGTTCGCGAAGCGCGTCGCTTTCGGTCGCTT
>JAMFST010000821.1 GCA_026225435.1 Labilithrix luteola | reverse complement strand
GGACGATCGGCCGATGCCGCGGCCGGAGCGTCGAGCGCGTGAAATCTTTCGTGACGAGAGGCACCATCGGGGCCCTCGCAGTATAGAGTGCGGAAGGATGCGATGGTCCGCGTTTGTGCTAGGAATGCTGGCGATCGCGGGCTGCTCGCGTCCGTCGGAACCGGATCGCCCCGATCGTCCCGCGCCTGTTGCTTCGAGCGCGACCGCCCCGCCGCCTCCGCCCGTCGCCGCAGCGGCGGCGTTTCCGGATACGGTGGCCGCGGCCGAGCGAATCGTCGCGATCGGCGACCTGCACGGCGACCTCGACGCCACCCGGCGAGCGCTCCGGCTCGCGGGCGCGATCGACAACGCGGACAAGTGGAAGGGCGGCAAGCTCGTCGTCGTGCAGACGGGCGACGAGATCGACCGCGGCGACGACGACCGCGCCATCGTCGACCAGGTGGACGTCTGGAAGCGCGAAGCGAAGGCGGCGGGCGGGGAGCTCATCGCCCTCGACGGCAACCACGAGCTGATGAACGCCACGCTCGACTTCCGCTACGTCACCCCCGGCGGGTTCAGCGCCTTCGCCGACCAGGCGAGCAACGCGCCGGCGAGCGTGCTCGCGGAGATCCCTCCCGAGCTCCCCGCCGTCCAGCGTGGCCGGGCCGCGGCCTTCGCTCCGGGCGGCTCGTACGCGAAGATCCTCGCCGAACGACCGATCTTCGTGAAGGTCGGCGACACGCTCTTCGTCCACGGCGGCGTGCTCCCCGGGCAGGTCGACTTCGGGCTCGACGCGCTCGACGAGGGGGTGCGCGACTGGCTCCTCGCCAAGCGCCCCCAGCCGCCCAAGCTCGCCCTCGCCGACGACGGCCCGGTCTGGAGCCGCGTCTACTCGGACCCGGGGCACGAGGACTGCGCGCGCCTCGCCATCGCCGAGAGCCGCCTCGGCATCACCCGCATGGTCGTCGGCCACACCGTACAGAAGGACGGCGTCACCAGCGCCTGCGGGCAGCACGTGTGGCGCATCGACGTCGGCATGTCGCGCGCGTACGGCGGCCCGATCCAGGTCCTGGAGATCGCCGGCGGCCACGTGCGCACGCTGCGTGAAGCGGAGACGGACGGCGGCAAGTGACGGTCGCGACCGCCGAGCGCCCTCAGGGCTTGCAGTGGACGGGGCGCTCGCCCGGGTAGACGACGCGGCGGTGCCCCGGATCGTAGAGGGCGCCGGAGCTCAGCGGATGCCCGGCGAGGCCGCGCAGCTGGGTCTCGAAGGCGTCGCGCAGCAGCTCGTCCTCGAAGGTCACCGAGTTGGGCGGGACGACCACGTTGTCGCCGCCGAGGGCGATGAAGTCGCTGGTGACCAGCGTGATGCGATCGCCGTCGGCGATCAAGCCGCCGCCGCCTGCGGTGCCCCCTTTGCCGGTGGTCTTCTGCATCTTCACCATGAGCTTGTCACCGGCGCACTCCGCCAGCACGCGGATGCCCGCCCAGCTGGCGATGCCGTGGCTCGACTCGAGGTTGTCGACGACGATCCGCCGCAGGTCGGCGCCGGTCAGGTGGACGACGGCGAGGCGGTTGTCGAAGGGCATCGCCTCGAAGAGGGAACCGTAGTGGAGCGGGCCGGCCGGCAAGTCGGAGCGCAGGCCGCCGCCGTTCATCATCCCCACCTGCGCGTTCGGGCGCGAGCGCAGGAGCATGTCGGCGAAGAGGTTGCCGAGCGGTGACTCGTGGCCGTGGTCACGGGTGAGCGGCGTCGCCAGCTCGACGCCGAGCAGCGACTCCTTGAGCGCGCGCGAGTCGTCGGTGAAGTGCTTCAGCTTCGCCGCCAGCGCCTCGTCGGGGACGACCGGCTTGCCGAGGTACGCCACGTCCGTCTTGAGCGGCGTCGGCGGGAGGATGTCCGTCTTCTTCAGCGCGTGCGACGCCGCGTCGAAGGTGAAGTCGATGCGCCCGAAGTCCTTCCCGTAGGAGAACGACTCGATGATCGGCGTGCCGTGGACCCGGTTGGCCATCCCGTCGTGGGTGTGGCCGGCGACGATGGCGTCCACCGTCCCCTCGGGGATCGCCTCGGCCAGCCGCATGATCTCCTGCTTCTCGTCGCAGCTCTGATCGTCGTCGCCGTACGTGAGGCACTTGCCGCCAGCGTGGGCGATCACGACCACCAGGTTGGCGCCTTGCTTGCGCAGCTCGGCGGCGCGCGTCTTCACCACGTCCGCCGGCGGCAGCACCTTGAGGCCGGCGAAGTTGATGGCGATGGTCGTCTTCGGCGTGTCCTCGGTGGAGATGCCGATGAGGCCGATCTTGACGCCGTCCTTCTTGGTGAGGAGCGCGGTCGGGTGGAAGTTGGGAAAGTCGAGCGGTCGGTCGGTCGCGCCGTCGACGATGTTCGCGGTGAGGAAAGGGAAGCCCGCCTCCTTCGCCCGGGCCTTGAGCGCGCCGCGCGGATCGTCGCTCTTGCCCCGCGGCGTGGAGGAGGGGCCCACCGGGCCGTAGTCGAACTCGTGGTTGCCGAGGGTGACGGCGTCGTAGCGGAGCGCGTCGTAGCCGAGGACCATCGGCACGCCCTCGGCGAGGTTCGACTCGAGCGTCCCCTGGAACATGTCGCCGGCGTCGACCACCACCACGCCGTCGTCTCCGCGCACGGCGCGCAGGTTGGCGAGGTAGCCGCCGAGGATGGGGAGCGAGTCGATCCGCCCGTGGACGTCGTTGGTGCCGACGAGGGTGATCACCACCGAGCCCGCTACCGGTGCGGCGGGCGCAGCGGCGGGCGGCGGTTGAGGCGCAGGAGCGGCCGGCGGCGGCGGCGACGAGCAGGCGGCCAGCGAGATCGAGGCGAGCAGCGCGAGCGCACGGGGGGCCATCGGCACCGTCATACTCCGCCTACCTGAACGGCGTCCAAAGCGAACTTCCCGTCAGAACGAGGATCCGGCGGCGATGTCGCCGGCGATCGTCTTGGCGACCGTCTTCACGGCGGTGGCGTCGTCGAGGATGGCGCCGAGCTCGCGGTTGTGGCCGAGCGAGGTGGAGCTGAAGTTGGCCGAACCGACGTAGGCGAGCGCGCCGTCCGCGACGATCGCCTTGGCGTGGATGTACGGCGACTGCACCTGGACGAAGGTGACGCCGCACCCGCTCAGCGTGGGGTAGGGCGTGTCCGTGCTGCTCTGCCCGAGGTCGGCGACGACGCCGCGCACCGTGACGCCGCGGCCCGCCGCCGAGCAGAAGGCGCTGGCCATGCCGGTGTCGTAGAACTCCTCGACCTCGAAATCGAGCGTCGAGGTGGCGCTGTCGATGAGTGAGTAGAGCCCGCTGCGCATGTTGACCGGCGAGACGAGGAGCTTGCCGCTCGGGGTGATCGACTTGCCGGCGAAATCGGCCTCGAAGATCGCCTCCGCCTCGGCCACGTCGTCGGTGTCGCTGTCGCCCACGATGAACTCGCGGTTGGTGGTGAAGCCGGAGTAGGTCGCGTTGGCCGTCAGGATCCACAGCTGCGTGCCGTCGATGACGACCGACTTCTCGTGCGTGTACGTGAAGGCGTTCGACGCCCAGACGGTGCTCACCTGGGCGTTCTGCAGCTGGGTGTACACGGCGTCGTTGTTGCCCGAGTCGGAGCCGCTCGAGGGGAAGGTCTGGTTGAGGATCACCCGCACCGGGATCTTCGGTGCCAGGGTGGTCAGCTCGCTGATCAGCGTGTCGTCGCTGAGCAGGTACATCGTCATGTCGACCGACGTCTTGGCCGCCTTGACCGCCGCGAGGAACGCCGCCGTCTTGTCGCTCGGCTCGGCCTGGACGGTCACCGCGGCGGTGCCGCCCGGCGGGACACCGGCCTCGGCGGGGAAGGAGGCGTCGCCGGCCGAATCGTCATCGTCGTCGTCATCGTCGTCGCCGGTGCTCGCCTCGGCGCTGGCGTCCTTCTTCTTGCCCGCGTCCTTGGTGGTGGCGCCGGCGTCGTCACCGGAGGACGGCTGGGCGGCGACGTTCAGCTCGGCGCCGTTGCAGGACAGCGCCAGCGCGACGCAGGCGACGCTCACGCTGCTCAAGCCGAATCCGAGGCCGAATCTCATCCGGCGCTGGTAGCGCGCCGCCGGGCATCCGTCGAGGTAGGATGGGCATCGTGACTACCCCCGAGTACGAACTTTACTATTGGCCCACCATCCAGGGGCGCGGCGAGTTCGTCCGCCTCGCCCTCGAGGACGCGGGCGCCGCCTATCTCGACATCGCCCGGCTCGAAGGCAAGGGGAAGGGCATGGACGCGATGATGAAGCTCCTCGGGCGCAGGAGCGACCCGCCCTTCGCTCCCCCGGCGCTGAAGTGGAAAGGGGGCCTGGTCTGGCAGCGGGCGAACATCCTCCACGCCATCGGGCCGACCTTGCGCCTGGCGCCGCGCGACGAGGCGACGCGCGTGTACCTCCTGGGCGTCGAGATGACCATCTCGGACCTGATCAACGAGGCGCACGACACGCACCACCCGATCTCCAGCAGCGCCTACTACGAGGACCAGACGAGCGAGGCGAAGGCGCGCTCGAAGGCCTTTCGCCAGGAGCGCATCCCCAAGTTCCTCGGCTACTTCGAGAAGCTCGTGGGTCGCAAGGCGATGCTGATGGATCGCCACACCTACGTCGACCTGTCGCTCTTCCAGATCATGTCCGGGCTGCAGTACGCCTTCCCGAAGACGATGACCAAGCTGGCGCCGAGCTTCCGCGGCCTGATCCGTCTGCAGAAGCGCATCGCCGAGCGCCCGCGCATCGCGGCGTACCTGGAGTCGGATCGCCGCGTCCACTTCAACCGCGACGGGATCTTCCGCCACTACAAGGAGCTGGACTCAGCGCGGTAGCGGATATTTGGACAGCTTGCGCTGCAGGCTGCGGCGGTGGATTCCGAGGAGGCGCGCCGCCTGGGAGACGTTTCCGCCGCAGTCGGTGAGGACGCGCTGGATGTGCTCCCACTCGGCGCGCGCCAGCGAGGCGACCTCGCCGATGACCACCGGCTCCTGCTCGCCACCGGCGTCGTCGCTGGCGGCGCTCCCGTCGGCGGCGGTGGGGCGGTCGAAGGCGGCGAGGATCTGCTCGGCGTCCGCCGGCTTGGTCAGGTAGTGCACGGCGCCCAGGCGGACCGCCTCGAGCGCGGTCGCGATGCTGCCGTAGCCGGTGAGCACCACCACGCGGGTCGCGCGGTCGATGGTGACCAGCTCGCGGACCAGCTGCAGGCCGGAGCTGCCCGGCATCCGCAGATCGACCACCGCGAGCTCGGGGCTGTCGCTCGTGGCCAGGGTGACCGCCGCCTCGGCGCTGGCGGCGCCGCGCGCTTCGAGCCCTCGCTCGGTGAAGGCGCGCACCAGCCGCGTGCGCAAGGCGTCGTCGTCGTCGACGACCAGGATGGTGCGCGCGCTGTCGGTCACTCGGGGCACGCCGTGGGAAGGTCGAGCACCACCGTCGTCCCCTGACCGGGCTGCGACGTGAACGAGAGGTGACCGCCGAGACGATCGGCGAAGGCGCGCGCGAGGAACACGCCGAGCCCCAACCCCGCGCCCGGCGGCTTGGTGGTGAAGAAGGGCTCGCCGATGCGCGCCAGCTCGTCGTCGCTCATCCCGAGTCCGCGATCGCCCACCACGAAGCGGGCGCGCGGCGAGCCGTCCTCCACCCGCGTCTCCAGCGACAGGCGCACCCGTCCGTCGGCCTGGCTGGCGTCGAAGGCGTTCTTGACGAGGCTGCCCAGCACTTGGACCAGCGCGCGCGGCGGCAGGTGCAGCTCGACGTCGACCGTCTCCACGTCGAGGCGATCGACCTGCTCCGGCTCCACACCACGGAGGAGCCTCGCGGTCACCTCGCGCGCGGCCAGCGGCTCCGGCGCTTCCCCGGGCGTGCCGCCGGCGTCGCGGCTCATCTGGCGGACGATCGCGCTGCAGCGCTCCACCTGGGCGCGCACCAGCCGCGCATCCTCGAGCAGGCTGCGCGCCCCGGCCTCGTCGGGGAGTCGAGCGGCGGCGCGTTCGAGCTCGGTGGCGATGACGGCGATGGTGGCCAGCGGCGTCCCCAGCTCGTGCGCGGCGCCTGCCGCCAGGGTGCTCAGCGAGGCGAGCTTCTCGTTGGTCTGCGCCCGGCGCTCGGCGATGGCCAGCGCGCGCTCGCGGGTGCGGAGCTCGAGAGCCACGCGGGTCACGAAGTAGGCGATGAGCACCGCGGCCAGGAGGAAGGCGACGAACATCCCCTGCAGGTGCACGCTGAACGCCGAGGTACCGGCGTGGTGCATGTGCTCCATCCCCGCGAGCGGCACGTTGCTGGCGAAGAGCGCCGCGTAGGCCGCGGTCGACAGGACGGTGATGCCGAGCGCGTAGCCGAGGCCGAGCACCAGCGCGGCGAGCGCGATCTGCACGAGAAAGAGCACGCTGAACGGGTTGGAGGGCCCGCCGGTCAGGTAGAGCAGCGCGTAGAGCGAGGCGGTGTCGAAGGCGAGCACGCCGGCGAGCAGCCGCGGCGACACCTCGCGCGGCCGGCGCAGCCAGGTGACGAGCGCGATGTTGGTCACCACGGTCGCCCCGATGACCAGCGCGAGCCACCCGGTCGGCACCGGCAGATGAAACAGCGTCGCGGTGGCGACCACGGTGAGCGCCTGGCCGACCGCCGCTCCCCAGCGCAGCCGGGAGACCCAGCGCAAGGTGATGGCAGACGGGGAGAGCATGACGAAGCGACGTCTCTAGTTCTGTGGCGCGCCGCAGACCAGCCAGCCGAGCAAGGTCGTCCGTTCGCTCTCGGTCAGCGGGAGCGCGCCGGCGCTGTCGACCCGCGGCATCGCGCAAGCGTAGACCTGATCGAGCACCGCGCTGCGATCGGTGAACACGTCGGAGTAGGTGCCGAGATCGAACGGGGCGACCTCGAGCCCTCCGCTCTCGTGGCAGATGACGCAGCGCTGGGCGATGATCGGCTGCACGTCGCTGGCGTAGCTCGGCGTGGGGACGGGGCAGCTGCTCGGCAGATCGTTCGGGCAGATGACGGCCTCTGCGGGGCCGTAATCGGGCGCGGACATTCCTCCGTTGCCGCACGCCGCGCTGGCGAGGAGAGCCGCGGCCACGGGGACCGAGAGCAGCCAGCGCCTCACGGGACCTGCACGAAGAACGCCGCGTGTCCGTGAGGCGAGTCGTCGAGGATGTCGGCGCACTCCTCGTGCACGTGGAAGCGCACGGTCCAGTCGCCCGGCGCGTCGAAGAGGATGGGGCCGACCACGTAGGTGCCCGGGGTCGTCTCGTCGTTCTTCACCGTGGTGTTGGGGGCCGGGTGCGTGTCGTCGAGGTAGACCTCGAGCCGCGGCGGCGCGCCGGTCACCGGCTGGCCGCTCGGATCCGTCTGGTCGACGGTGACCTGGAAGTACACCGGCGCGTTCTCGCTCACCGCGGTGGACTGCCAGGACACCAGGTACTTGCAGTCGTCGTCGTTGCCGGTGCTCCCGTTCATCGTCGCGCCGTAGTCGGACGTGGTGCTGTCGTCGCCCGTACCGGCGTCGGTGTAGCAGGAGGACTCGCTGGTTGTCTGCGTGATGGGCGTGCCGTCGGAGGCGATGCAGTGAGCCACGCCGCTCCCGCCGTCGTCGTAGCCGACGGCCGCCGCGGTGGTGAACGAGAGCCCTTGCACGTCGAGGTTCGTGTCGCTGCCGCCGGTCGACGAGCTGTTCGAGCAGGCGGCGGTCATCGCGGCGACGCCGGCCAGCGCGGCCAGCGGGATCAATCGTACGTTCATGGCGGCGGACCCTAGACCGCCGTGAGGCGCCTGGTCGTGCGGCGAATCGTCGCACGCGGTCGGTCGACATGCGCCGGGCGGTGCGTCGATTTGCCACATCGCCAGGAGCGCCTTCGCCGCCTAAGAGGGCACCATGCTCTCGGTCTCGTACCGCTTCACCGGCGTCGTCGCGCTCGTCGCGTCGGCCGCGCTCGCCGCCTGCAGCTCCAGCAGTGGCTCGAGCGGCGGCGGCTCCAGCGTGGCGACCAGCACCTCGGGCGCGCTGCAGGCGACGCTCCACGCGTCGAGCGATCCGCCGCCGCTTGGCAACCAGTCGGTGGCGCTCGATCTCGTCTACATCGACGGCGGCGCACCCGCGGCCGGGCTCGCCTTGACCGTCGTCCCCTGGATGCCGGCCATGCAGCACGGCACCTCGATCGTCCCGACGGTGAGCGAGACCTCGCCGGGGACGTACACCATCGCCAACGCCGATCTCTTCATGCCCGGCGTCTGGGAGATGCGCACCTCAATCGCCGCCAGCGCCGACGCCGGCGCCGCGGACAAGGTGTCGCCGTCGCTCAACGTCCCGTGACGCGCGCCCGGCGAGCCACCTCCACCGCGCTGTCCGTCGCGCTGCTCGTTGCGGTCGGTCGCGAGTCGGTCGCCCATGCGCAGGCTTGCTGCGCCGGAGCCGGAGCGGTCACGCCCGGTCGGCTGGCGCTGCACGAGACCGCGCTGGTCGGCACGGTGCTCAAGGCGGGGCTGGTCACCGGCTCCTACGACGGCGGCGGCAGCTACCACGCGCTCCCGGCGCGCGCCTCGGAGCAGGACTTCGAGGAGGATCTCTTCGGCGCCGTCCGCATCTTCGAGCGCGGCCAGCTGGCGGTGCTCGTCCCCTTCGTCGAGACGCGGCGCACCGCTAGCGGCGTGACCGGCGCCGGCGGCGGCATCGGCGACGTCAACTTCGCCGGTCGCTACGACTTCACCCTCGCCGGCGCCTCGCGCATCGTCCCGGGGATCGCCCTGCTCGCCGGCCTCACCATCCCCAGCGGCCGCCCCGCCGACTCGAGCAGCGCGGGTACGCTCGCCACCGGCGCCACCGGCATCGGCGCGTACCAGATCAACGTGGGCCTCGCCCTCGAGCAGACCTACGGCCCCTGGCTCGTCGGCGTGAGCGGCATCTACGCGCAGCGCACCGCGCGCACCGTCGGCGAGGGGCCGAGCGAGGTGCACGAGCGCCTCGCCCCGCAGTGGACCGGGCTGGCCGTCGCCGCGTACATCTTCCCCAACGAGATGGCCCTGGCGGCGAGCGCCTCGTACACCGTCGAGGGGGACGCGACCATCGGCGGTACCGCCGACACCGAGAGCGCGCGGCGCCTGCCCGTGCTGACGATCTCCGGCGTCGCTCCGCTGTCCGACCGCTTCCGCCTGCAGGGGGCGGTCTTCGACGACCTGCCGATCTCCACCCTCGGCGCCGGCCAACCGGCCGCGGCGGGCCTCTCGCTCACGCTCATCTGCTCCTGGATCTGACGATGCGCCACCTGCTCCTCTCCGTCTTCGTTCTCGTCGCCGGTTGCGCGACTCACGCCGCCGCGACCGTCCCTTCCACCACGCTGCCGGCGTCGTTGACCGACGGCGCGCCCGCCGAGGCCAAGCTCGTCGACCCCGCCGCCAAGGTGACGGTGCTCGAGTTCTTCTCCGCCCACTGCCCCTGCCAGGCGCAGCACGACGCTCGCCTGCGCGCCCTGCACGATCGCTACGCCCCGCTCGGTGCGTCGTTCCGCGCGGTCTCCTCGGAGGAGTCGCTCGATCGCGCCGGCGAGGCGAAGGAGGCGACGCGCCGTCGCTATCCCTTCCCGCTGGTGCACGATGAAGGGGGCCAGCTGGCGCGCACGCTGGGCGCCGACTACGCGACCTACACGCTGGTCGTCGATCCGCAGGGCCGGGTGCTCTACCGCGGGGGGATCGACTCGGACAAGCGCGACCTCCACGACGACGCCACGCCGTACCTGGCCAACGCGCTCGACGATGCGCTGGCGGATCGACCGGTCCGGGTGCCGGAAGCCAAGACGCTAGGTTGCGCGCTCCAGATCCACTGAGCGCGCTACGTCCGCCACGGCTCCAGCCGGTGGCGGTCGACCACCGGCAGCGGACGCTCGGGCACGCCCGGAATCCTCCCCCCGCGCCGCTGCGCGAGGTCGAACAGCTGGTGCACCCGTGCCCGGTGCGGGCGGAACGGCTCGAGCAGCTGCAGCATCCTCGCGTCGTCGCCGCGCTCGCCGGTGAGCGCCATCGAGGTGACGAACGGCGCGCCCGCGTCCCCCACGAGCACGCCGTCGGCGTGTCCGAGCGCCCGCATGGCCACCACGTTCGCCGTCCACGGCCCGACCCCGGGCATCGCCTGCAACCGGCGCATCGCCTCCTCGATGGGCAGCTCGCGCAGCTGCTCCAGCACGCTCGCGTTGCGCGCCCCGTAGAGCAGCGTGCTCGCGCGCCGCATCGACAGACCGAGCGGCCGCAGGTCCACCGGCGCCAGCTGCGCGATCCGCTCCGCGCGCGGCGTGACGACGAGGAAGCTCTCCCGCCGGGTGTCCGCCGCCGAGAGGCGCGACAGGCCCGCGACGCGCTCGCCGTAGCGCCGCCAGATGCGCCGCATCGTCATCTGCGCCTCGGCCCAGGTGACCAGCTGCTCGCTCACCGCGGTCATGAACGCGCCGAACACCGTCGGCGTTCGTGTCAGGCGCGCACCGGCGAAGCGCGTGGCCAGCGGCCCGAGCACCGGGTGCGGGGTGAGCCGCGCGGTGAAGTCGCCGGGATCGTCCGCCAGCCCGGCCGCGTCGTGCCCCACGCGCAGCGCGCGCTCCACGTCGTCGCTGCTCGTCTGCGCCGTCCCGTACACCGACAGCTGCACCCGCCGCGTCTTGTCGTCGCCGACCACGCTGCGCATCCGCACCAGCAGCGGCTCGGGATCTCCACGCAAGGCCACCAGCCCCCGCCCGCGCACGTTGAGCGCGAGATCGTAGGGGCCGAACTCCGGCTCCATCTCCCGGACCTCGAGACGCCGCACCGGCCCGATCCTTCTACGGATCGAGCCGGGCGTCTTCTTTCAGGTGGTCGCGGCGGCGGCCGGGGCCACCTTGACTTCCGGCTTCTCCGGCACCGTCGAGGTGCACGCCTTGCAGCGCGTCGCCTTGACCGGGATCGTCTCGAAGCAGAAGGGGCACTCCTTGATCGTCGGCTCCGCCGGCTTCTCGTCCTTCTTGATGAACTTCACCTCGGCCGCCTTGATGATGCGCGACACGATCAGGAAGAGGACGAAGGCGACGATGAGGAAGTCGAGGACGTTGCCGGCGAAGTCCCCATACTTGAGAGACACGTTGTCCTTGGCGAGCGGCGCGGCTCTCAAGACCTTCGCCGACTCGCGCCAGTCTCCGCTGGGGAGGATGAGCGCGACCACCGGCATGATCAGATCGCCGACCAGCGCGGTGACGATCTTCTGGAAAGCGCCGCCGATGATCACGCCGACGGCGAGATCGACCACGTTCCCCTTGAACGCGAACTTCTTGAAGTCTTCGAAGAGCGCCATGGTGCGGATCCTTTATTCGTTCTGCGGCTTGGTGGTGGTGGTGTTCGTCGAGTCGGGCGCGTTGGACGGCGAGGCGCCGGGAGCGACCGCCGGAGCGGTGGCGGGGGCCGTGGCCGGAGCAGGCGTGGGGGCCGGGCCGCCCGGAGCCTCCCCGGACTGGGGCGACGGGTTGACCTCGGTGCACGGGCAGGTGGCGACCTGCGCCGGCGCCGCCGCGGTGCTGTTTCCGGTGAAGGCGTAGATCAAGCTGAAGGTGGTGATGGTGTCGAGGTTCACCTTGCCGCCGAGCGGGGAGTGGTCGTAGCGCGCGCTGAAGCCGGCGCCGACCGAGAAGCCCGCGCCGATGCCCGCCGCGAGGAGGATGTCGTAGTTGAAGCGGTAGCGATCGCTCGCCTCCAAGCTCTGGAGGTACTCGAGGCCGGTGGTGAAGTTCACGTGCTCGTTGAAGTCGTGATGCCAGCCGGCGTAGAGGCGGGTCGAGTGATCGGGGTGGTACTTCTCGAAGGAGTACGCCGGGGTGGTGACCGCGCCAGTGGTCGCGTCGGTGACCGCGGCGATGTGGCGCGCCTTGTCCTCGCGCACGTCCTGCTGGAAGTCGTAGCCGCCTTCTCCCCAGAACGCGGTGTGCGCGTTCTTGACGAAGATGTACTTCGCGCCCGGGTCGGCGTTGAGGCGGAAGGCGAGCCCCTGGAAGTAGTCGTGGCGACCGGTGACGAGGCCGAAGATGCTGAAGCGATCCGAGAGGAAGCGGTCGTAGCGCAGCTTGCCCTGGACGTTCTCGGTGGTGAGGATCGGGTCCGACGGACGGACCGCGCTCTCGCCGTAGTTGCCGATGAGCGACGCGCCGAAGGCGTTCTGCCCGCGGCGCAGGGCGTAGATGGCGTTGGCGGTGCCGGCGAGCAGCTTGCTGTTGCCGGTGGAGAGCTGGCCGCCGGCCGACACGGTGGCGGACTCCGAGTCGTTCGCCTTGGCGGCGATGTCCGGCGCGGCGGTCGGCTTGGCAGGCGCGGCGACCAGCGCGGTCACGTCGGCGGGCGGGGCGCCTTGCGGCGAGCCGTCGACCGTCAGCGTCTGGGCGAGAGCGCTGCTCGCAAGGAGCGACGTCGTGAGGAAGACGGGGATGCTCGCAAGCGAGCGGCCACTGGAGCGAAGAACGTGAAAGCGCATCGTGACGCGCTGCATAGCCGAAGACGACTCGACCGTGGCACTACAAAGCTAGAGCCGCGCTGGTAAAGGCTCCTGGGCGACCCTCGTGAGCCGGCTCAGGCGCTCGGGACCATGGACAAAAGGCGGGCGCCCTCCTCCTCGAGCGCGGTCCGATCGCGCTTCTTGAGGGGCCCATCGAAGGGCTGGAAGGTCACCGTGGCCTTCGCCGCGCGCCCCTCCACCGCCCACGTGCCGGCGACGAAGCCGTCCAGGAGGAAGGTGGCGGGGATGCGCAGGCCGGGCAAGCTCACCTTCGGCCGGTGCGCTGGCGGAACGATGCGCGCGCGGTCGCGGTACGCGAGCAGGGTAGAGTCGAACTCCGGCAACAGGCGGGCAGGGGCGGCCGCCTTCGCCGGCGGTCGCGGCGCGTCGACGAGATCGAAGAGCAGCGCGCTGGCGCCATCACCCGGACCCTGCAAGCGCAACAGCTCTCCCGCCTTCTCCAGCGCCGCGAACTCCGGCGTGAGCGCGGCGAAGCCGGAGGCAGCCTGCGCATCGTGCACCGAGGCCGGGCCGAAGGCGGCGAGGTAGTCGAGCACGAACGCGCGCCGCCCTTCTCGCTCGGCGCCGAGCTTGCCGATGCGCTGCTCGGCGAGCGCGAAGCGAGAGTCCGCCGGCCAGCCGAAGGTGTCCTCGGTGGGAACCATCAACAGCGGCAGCTTCATGCGCACCGTGTAGCCCATGGCGCGCTCGTCGACCGACGGGTGCGCGCGAAGGAGCTGCTCGCGCAGGATGCCGAACGTCATCGGCCCTTCCGCCAGGACCGCGCGCGCCGTCTCCAGCACCGCGTCGATGTCGAAGGGCGGCCGGTTCTTGAGGATCGAGGCGAGCCCCTTGTCGAACACCTGCTGCAGGGCGAGCCGCTGGGTGCGGTAGGCGGCGGCGCTCGTCAGGTGGAGCGTGCCGCGATGCAAGGTGCCGCGCACGATGGTGCTGGCGTTGGCGGCGGCGACCACGTCGGCCGGGGAGAAGCGCGCGAGCCGCGTCGCCAGCCCGAGGTGCGGCGGCTTGGGCCATTGCGCCTGCAGCCCGCCGACCCGGGCGACCGCCTCGGCCACCGTCAGATCGGCGCGCTCGAGCAGCAGCTGCCGGGCGAGCAACGCACGGTTCAGCCCCCGCAGGTCGATGCTGCTCGGGGTTGCCGCGCGTGCCTTGGCCATTGGCCGGAGCTTCTCACATCACGCGGCATGCAGACTACGCAGGTGATCGCGGGCGAGCGCCAGGTCGGCGAGGAATTCCTCCTCAATCCGCTGCCGCGCCTCGGGATCGGGCGCGGGCAGCAGGGCCGACGAGTGGTACGTCGCCATCCACCAAGGCGCCCACGGCGTGGCCATCGGCTTGCCGCGATCGCGCCGCACGCGGAACTTCGCGCCGGCGAAGCTCTGCGCGGCGGTCGCGCCGAGGCACAGGATCATCTTCGGCTTCACCAGCTCGAGCTCCGCGCTCATCCGCTCGCGGCAGGCGTCGATCTCGTCGCGGTTCGGCTTGACCGAGCAATACACCCGCCGTAGCCGGTACGATTTGTACAGATGATCGGCGACGCCGAGGATGTCCGCGTCCGTTGCCGAGCTCGCCCCGACGATCATCTGCGTGCTCTGCCCCGCGGGGGCGAACGATTGCGGCCGCTTCGTCGACGGCCTCGTCCTTCGCCCGGGCGACCGAGCCCATCGACTTCTCCGGCGCCAGCTCGGCGAGGTCGCGGCTGGTCGGCAGCTCCACGTTCACGCTCAGGCGATCAGCGAAGCGTCCGGCCTGCTCGGCGAGGATCTCGAGCTTGCGGCGGACCTCCATCGTCCGCCAGGGCAACGATTTTGCCGAAAAAAAAGGCCAGACCCGCGAGGGGGCCTGACCTTCTTCTTCACGCCGAGCTGAGCGCCCGGGCGTCGTCGCGATCAGCCGCCGCCGGGGAGGCAGAAGCCGCTCATCGTGTTGCAGCTGGCCCCCTGGATGCAGTCGACGGCGCTGTTCTGGCAGGGGAAGGCGCACTTGCCCGCGGGCACGTTGCAGTGGGCGAGGCCGCAGGCCTGGTCGTTCTGACAGGCGAGGGCGAACTGGTTCGGCGTCGCCATCTGGCCACCACCGGCGGCGGGCGGAGCGCCGGGAGCAGCGCCGGGCGCGGCCGTCGGGTAGGCGGTCGGCGCCCCGGTCGGGTACGCCTGGGGAGCGCCGTTGGGCGCCGGGTAGCCAGAGGCGGCCGGGTACGCACCGGCCTGCGGCTGACCCGCCTGCGGGTAACCGCCCTGCTGGGGATAGCCCTGCTGCGGGTACTGACCGTTCGCGTTGGCGGCGGTGTTGGGATCCGGATCGCTCTTCTGGCAAGCGACGATGATCAGACCGCAAAGAGTGGCAGCGGCGACGGCGGTCAAGTTTCCAATGGTGCGCACGGAATCCTCCTCGGGATGTGTAAGCCGAATGTAAGCCGAATCACCTGGCAGGGGTGGCAGGAAAGAAGACGGCGGTCCGTGCCGATTCATTCACGCGCCCCTGTCGCGCACGAGCCGCGTCTCACGCGATGGGCAGATACTCGGCATGGAAGGCGCGGCTCCGCACGTACTCGGCCGCACCTGCGGCGTCGGTGCGATCGGTGCGCGCGACGCCATCGGCGAACGCCTGCAGCATCACCGCCGTGGCCACGCGCAGGCTCACCTCGCGCAGCTCCGAGGTCGGCGGGTAGATGCGCCCGGCGGCCGCGTGCTTCTCCGTCGTGTAGTCGGCCAGCGCGTAGGCCGCCGCCGAGACCATCCCGTCGGTGATCTTGCTCGCCTCGGCGAGGATGGCGCCGAAGCCGACGCCGGGGAAGATGAAGGCGTTGTTCCCCTGGCCGACCTCGACCTCGCCCGGGTCCGGGCCCGGACCCTGATGGGACGGCCCGTGCCCATCATCGAGCACCAGCTTGGGGAACGGGCTGCCGGTGGCGATGACCGCCTTGCCGCCGGTCGCCTTGGCGATCGGCTCCGGCGTCGCCTCGCTCGAGCTGGTCGGGTTCGATAGCGGGAAGACGATGGGTCGCTCGCAACCGCGGGCGAGCTCGGCGAGAACGGCGTCATCGAAGGCGCCCGG
>JAMFST010000820.1 GCA_026225435.1 Labilithrix luteola | reverse complement strand
CTGGGTCGGTCATCGAAGGCCGATTCCGCCGCGGCCTTTCGCGCGCACCGATGACGAGGACGTCGAAGTGCATCGTGGACGAGGGCGCCATGGGGGCCTGTCGACTTGGTACTGCCCGGTACCGCGTGCAAGTTAGCATCGCTCTTGGTACCGTCAAGTACCATGGCGAAGAGCGCGTCTCGCGCCGCGAGCGCGATCGTGGAAGAGGATCACCGCGGCAGACTCCTCACCGCCACGCTCGAGGCGATCGGCGACGTGGGTTGGACCGACCTGACCATTGCCGAGATCGTCCGCCGCGCGCGCGTCTCGAAGCGCACGTTCTACGAGCACTTCGCGACGAAGGACGCCTGCCTGCTTGCGCTCTACGACGACGAGAGCGCGCGCTTGCTCGACGAGCTCGACGCCGCGATCGAGCTCGTCCCGTGCGACGAGCGACAGGTCGCGGCTGGCGCGCTGTTCTACCTCGCGCGTCTGCGCGAGCGCCCCCGCGTGGCGCGCACACTGACCGTCGAGATCTTGAAGCTCGGAAGCGAAGGCCTCGCTATCCGCAGCCGAGTCATGCGGAGACACGCGGCCCACCTCCAACGGGAGATCAACGCAGCGGGGACACGGCCGCCAATATCCATCGAGGTTGCGATGGTCATCGTCGGCGGCATCAACGAGCTCACGCTCGAAGCACTGGCGGAAGATCGGATCGACCGGCTCGAGGAGCTCGCGGCTCCGATCGTGGAGGTGATCGGTCGCGTCCTCCACGGCGGCGAGGCGCCGGCGCGCCCGACGAGGCCGCGGCGCACGTCACCGGCATAGCAGTGACGGAGTAACGAACCTCCTGCGGAGGGCAACCTCTCGAAGAGCTCGTCTCCGAGCCCACTCTCACCGAACATCGTCTGCCTCCGTTGTCTCGCAAGCTCGGAGGCGAACCCTCAGGACGACTTCGACAAGTTCCCTGCGGGGTTTCGATCAGCGCCGGCCCGGCGCCCCTCAGTCCTCATCGCGGTGCTCAGCGGGTGCTCTGCCGCCCAGAGAGCGCAGCCGGGCGGCATGGTGCTCGCGCGGAACGTCGATCTGCAGATCGACACCGAAGCGATCAAAGGATGATGTCCGCAGCGGCGCGGGGAGCGAGGCGCTACCGTGTACGCATGCGCTCTCTCGCTGAGCGGTGCGCGATGCTCGCCGCGTCCCCGATTGCAGTGATGGTCGCAGCGGGATGCACCTCCACGCCCGCGACGACGCATCCGCTGGGGGGTTCGGCGCCGGCACTCCCCGCCGCGAGCGCATCGTCCTCGGCCACGGATGCCGATGCTGCTCCCGTGCCGGCGGCGGCGCACGCGTCGTCAGAATCCGACCTCGCCTCGCGTTGTCCGCCTCCGAGCGCCGGCCAGGTGAGCGACGACGATGCTCCTCGGTTGCACGGAGTCGGTGCGGAGGCGGAGCCCTTCGCGTGGCTCGCGGCTCGCGGTGTCGGTCGCTCGGTGGCGCTGGCGTGGCGCGCGCAGAACGAGGCTCGGCACCACATCAAGTCCGCCGAGACAACCGAGGCCTTCGATGGACCATGTCACACGCTTTCGGTCGGAGAGCCTGCCGAGGACTCGCTCCTCTGCGAGGTCACGTCGCTCGAGCCGCTCATGCCCACGCGCGCTCTCGCGCTCGTCGTGCGTGCGAAGCACATCGTCGTGGTGCTCGATGTCGGGCTCGGGATTGGCGCGATGGACTTTCCCGACGCGCGCTGGCTCGATCTGTCGCTGTCGTTCAGCACCGGCGGGCTCGAAGCCGACGTTCGCGACCGCGCGCCGAACGGTGCGAAGCTGGTCGAAGCGCCATCGCTTTGCCGCGAGCGCGAAGCTCACCTCGCCACGTGCGCGCAGACGCTGAGTCTTCGGCGCTACGACCTGACGACCGACAGCGACGCGTGCCCGACGCCTTGTAGCTACGAGACCGTCGGCGACTGCTCCGTCTTGCGCGCGCAGGATGGGCGGAGATATATCGCGCCGCCGCCACCCTCGCTCGGTTTACCGGCGGTGTTGCACGACTGCGCCGGCGCACGTGCGCAACTGCGGGACGCGTTCGCGGACATTGGAACGTCCTTGCCGGATGCACACGTGTTTCGTGGGGCGCTCGGCACCGTCGACGAGTACTGCCGGCAACGCGCGCACTGGGTTTGGCGTCACGGACACTTCGCTCAGGAACACTGACGCGCGCTGGACTCCGACCCCGGAAAGACGCGGTCCCGCGAAGTCGGCGGGCACCGCGGAGAGTCGCCGAGCACCGCTGAAGACCGCAGGTGGAGCGCGTTGCACAACGAGATCGACACCGCCATTCGTGGTCGCCCCTTGGCCAGCGCTCAGGACGGTCCTCGTCCTTCCCGCTCCGCGCGGAGCTTCTTCTTGTCGATCTTCCCCAGAGGCGTCCGGGGCAAGGCGTCGACGAGGTGCACACGCTTGGGCGCGAGCACCGATCCCTTGTGCGCCTTCACGTGCTGGATGAGCGCCGCCTCGTCGAACGGCGTTCCTGGCCGGACGACCACCGCCGCGGTGACCGCTTCGCCCCAGTGATCGTCGGCGACACCGAAGACGCACGCTTCGAGCACCCCCGGGACGGCGAGCAGCGCGCTCTCCACCTCGAGTGGATACACGTTGAATCCACCGGTGATGATCATGTCCTTCTTCCGGTCGGCGATGTGCAGGTAGCCACGCTCGTCGGCGCGGGCGATGTCTCCGGTATGCAGCCATCCGTGGCGCATCGTCTCCGCGGTCAGCTCGGGCTGCTTCCAGTAGCCATCCATGACCATGCGACTGCGCACGCACACCTCACCGGGCGAGCCCGCAGCCACCTCCTTCCCCTCGTCGTCGAGGAGGCGCACCTCGCTGGAGGCGGTCGGCATGCCGCACGAGGTGTGGAGAGCGGCGTCCGCGTGATCGGCGCGGCGCAGGACGCTGATCGGGTAGCACTCGGTCTGGCCGTAGAACTGGGAGAAGATCGGTCCCAGCCGGGCGATCCCCTCTGCGATCCGTCGCGCCGTCATCGGAGCCGCTCCGTAGAGAACGAGCTCGAGAGACGACAGATCGGTGTGCGGCAGATCGGGATGATCGAGCAGCGAGTAGATCATCGTCGGCACGAACAGAGCCATCGAGACGTGCTCGCGCGCGATGGTCGCGAGCGCTCGCTCGGGATCGAAGCCGACGGTGAGATGGATGGTGCCACCCCGCAGGAGCACGGGGAGAAACTTGGTTCCCCCCACGTGGCTCATCGGCGCGATTGCCAGGTAGCGGGGACGCTCGGGGATCTCGAGCGCCTCCAGCAGCCCCGACGAGTACATCGCGCCCACGGCGGCGTGCGTGCGCATGACCCCTTTGGAGCGGCCCGACGTACCGCCGGTGTAAAACACCGCCGCGAGATCCGCGGAGGTTGCGAGGTCACGCGCGGTGCAGGAACCTCGCGCCTCGGCGATCGCAGCGAGATCGACACCGATCTCCGACGGACCGAGCGTAAACACCTCCATCGCTCCCTTCGTCTCCGCGGCGAGAGCGGCGCCGCGGGCGTGATGATTTCGCTCGTCGACCACCAGCGCGCGGGCGTCGACGTCGGCGAGCTGCTCGAGATGGTCGGCCAGCGACGCTTGCGGGTGAAGCCAGGTGATGGCCGCCCCGGAGCACGACGCCGCCATGCTGGCGCACCAGGTCTCGCCGCGGTTCGCGGAGAGAAACGCGACCCGGGATCCCTTGCCGATGCCGGCTCCGGCGAAGGCCGCCTGGTAGCGGGCGACCCTGTCGGCGACCTCCGCGTAGCAGAGCGAGCCACCGTCCCAGGCGAACGCCGTGCGCCGGGGATACTGCGCGAGCGCACGGAGCGCGAGCGAGCCGAGCGTGGGTGAGGTGTGGATCACGCGGCCACCGCCACCGCTACCGGTGAGCTGACGCAAGGTAGAATGGACATTCGTAGCTTTCGCTGAAGTAGGCGAGTTGTCGAAACGGGGCAGGCGTGGATGGCACGTCGACCGACTGGTGGCTTGGTCTCGGAACGGAGGTGCATGAGTCCTCCGAGCTCGCGCGGTTACGTGACGGTCTTGGGCGTATGTTCGGAGGCGCCACGACCCGCGGCGGGGCGATCGGCTCCCGTCGTCCGCTCGGCGGTAGCCGGACGGTAGGCATCGGCATCCGTCGTGAATTGGGCATGTCCGTAGCGGGCGAGTTGCTTGGTGAGCTTCTCGACGAGCGAGCGATCGGCCGCCTCGCGAAGCGCGGGTATGCGCGCCGCGACCGAATAGGCCGCCATGTTCGAGGCAACGACCAGTGCGGCAATGCCTGCCGCCACGTAGTCAGAAAGCTCGATCTCCACGCCGACGCGCGCCGCTGCAAGGCGGTCACCGCGCATGAAATGGGTGAGGAAGAAGTTCTTCGAGAAGCCGCGCTCGAGCCACGCATTGAAGCGGCCGCCTGCAGATTGGTCCGAGGAGAGATCGGCGCCCATCGTGGCCGTGACGAGCGCCGCGCAGGTGGAATCGAAGTCCTGCCGCAGCGTCGCGTGCCGCGTGAGCAGGGTGTCCACGATAGCCTGCGGCGTATCCGCGAGAAGATCCTCCGGAAGGCCCAGGAGAAAGCATCGATACCGGGAGAGCTCGACGCGCGCTCGCTCAGGACGCGTGAAGGTCGTACGCCCTTGGGCAAGAACCTTCTGCGCCAACAGAAAGACACTGATCAGGCCCGCCGGCATCTGGTCGACCTGCGGAACGGGGATGCCGTAGATTCCGATGTGCCATCGTTCACTGCGCCGCAGGATGTTGAAGCGCACCATCGAGTGCATGAGACGCACCTTCGCCGCCGCTTTGAAGCCGGCGCCGTGGCGAGCGAGCGCGCCGGGCATCACCGTCGTCGCAAAGAACGCGGAGGTCTCCTTCGCCCGTCGCGCCGCCATCTTGCCGGAGAGCGTCCCGGTCAGCGCCATCGGCAACGCCGAATACTTGTTCATGAAGGTCGCGACCAGCGCGCCGCGCACGACCAGCGGCGAGAAGTGCGCCGCGGCATTGCGGTCGATTCGAGCTCCCTCTTCGATGAGCTCCATGTCGAGCCAGGAGGGCACGCGCTCCATGTCTTCAAGGAAGCGTGCGAGCTCCGGGGGCGCTGCGGGGACCTTCTCGACTCCGCTGTCACACGCCAGCTCGAGCATCGTGACCAGCTCCCGGAACCCGTACTTCGGCATGAGCGCTGCGTAGGCGTCGGCCACGACATCACCGAGCATCGTGTACGCCTTGATGCGGGCGACTCGGTCCTGGTTGGCGAGCAGCTCCGCGCGGCGCGGCAGATAGCGCGGCGCGAGCTGCGTGACCGCGGCGAGGTCGGTGGTGAACCGCTCGGGCTCGAGTGAAAAATCGACCTTGCCGTACATCTCAGGAAGCGAAGTCGCCTGCGCCGCGACTCGTTCTGACAGCTCAGCGATAGAGGGGTTCATCGGCTCGCCGACCTCCGGGCCCTTGGGCGCAAGAAATTTTGGCCGCAACGGTCACGGGTGAATATCTATCAGCTGATATAATTTGCGCAAGCGACCTCCCGCCGTGAAGCAAGCGCCCCCTCCCTCATCCCTTGCAGCCGACGAGCTGGAAGCTGACACTCGGCCGGGTGGCAGCAAAAACGCGTGCAGGCAGCGGCGGCTACCGGAAGGGCGACGAGACTCGGCAGCGTTTGCTCGATGCTGCGCTGACGGCGTTTGGAGACGGTCCCTTCGCGACCGTCACCACCCGTCAAATCGCGGCGGCGGCGGAAGTGAGCCTTCCGAGCCTCCGCTACTACTTCGGCGACAAGGAAGGTTTGTACCGCGCGTGCGCTGCAGCGATCGTCGAGCAGTACCGCATCCACGTCGCGGGAACTGCGGCGGCCGCGGCCGAAGCTCTGGACCACGATTGCTTGCCCGATGCGGCCCGGGCGCATCTGAAAGCGGTCATCGGAGATCTCGGACGGCTGCTGGTCGGCTCGCGCGTGGCAGAGAGCTGGGTTCAGTTCGTATCGAGAGAGCTACGTGATCCCGGCCCCGCCTTCGAGATTCTCTACGCACGACTCTGGCAACCCGGGGTCGAGTTGACGACGCGACTTGTGGCCCGCATTCTGGGAACGCCCGGAAAAGACCCTGCCGTCCGTGTCCAGGCGCTCCT
>JAMFST010000819.1 GCA_026225435.1 Labilithrix luteola | reverse complement strand
CTCGGGGCGCGCATCCTCGACTGGACGCGGGCGCAGGTCTCGCTCATGCGAACCGACCCGGCCTCGCGCGCGGTCCAGAGCATCGTCCGCGATCTGATCAACACGCGCGACGGAGCGACCTACATCGCCGAGCGGGTCTGGGGCGTGACCATCCGCTACGACCTTGGCGAGGAGCACCCACTCGTCGGCCGCAGCTCCCCGGATTTCGAGCTGACCGACGGGACGAGGCTCGGCACGTTGCTGCGCGAGGGGACCTTCGTGTTGCTGGACTTCGACCGGCAGGCTTCGCTCCAGGCGCTCGCCGCTCGCTGGGGCGCGCGTGTCCGCTATGTGGCGGGAGACGTGAAGGAGCGGCTCGGCCTGCGCGCGCTCCTCGTCCGTCCGGACGGGTTCGTCGCGTGGGCGACCGACGCGACGGCGCGCCCCGACGACCTCACCCGAGCCGCGGCGCGATGGTTCCTGAGCCGCGATGGTGGCTGACAAGGACGTCCGGCGATCCCTCGCCGTCATCTTCGGGGCGATCGCTCTCGACGCCATGGGGCTCGGGCTCGTCTTCCCCATCTTGCCGCGCCTGCTGGCGGAGGTCTGCGGGGCGGACGCCGCGCGGCAGCGCCTCTCGGTGTACGTCGGGTTCACCATCGCCATCTACGCGGTCATGCAGCTCGTCTTCGCGCCCGTGCTCGGGGCGCTGAGCGACCGCTTCGGGCGCCGTCCCGTCCTGCTCCTCTCGCTGGGGGGCGCCATCGTCAGCTACGCGGTGATGGCCACCGGGCACGCGCTCTGGGTGCTCCTCCTCGGACGAGCGGTCGCCGGCCTCACCAGCGCCAACGTCTCGGTGGCGACGGCGTACATCACGGACATCTCTCCCGAGGGGACGCGCGCGCGGAGGTTCGGGCTCTTCAACGCGATGTTCGGCCTCGGCTTCATCGTCGGGCCGGTGCTCGGCGGTGTCCTCGGCGACTGGTGGCTGCGGCTGCCGTTCGTCGTGGCGGCGGTGCTCAACGCAGGGACGCTCGTGCTGGCGTACCTCCTCCTTCCGGAGTCGCGCACGCTCGGCGCATCGGCCGGTCCGACATCGTTCAATCCGTTCCGCCAGATCGGCTGGGCGGTGCGGGTGGACGGTCTGCTCCCGCTGATGGCCATCTTCTTCATCTTCGCCGCCTCCGGCGAGGCGTACGGCACGTGCTGGGCGCTCTGGGGCACGGACACGTTCGGCTGGACGGGCGCGGGCATCGGGCTCTCGCTCGGCGTCTTCGGCATCTGTCAGGCTCTCGCCCAGGCGTTCGCTCCCGGCCCGGCGGTCGAGCGGTTCGGCGAGCGCCGGGCCATCCTCCTCAGCATCGCCTGCGGGGTCGCGGCGCTGCTCGCGGTCGCCTTCGCCACGCGCAGCTGGATCGTCTTCGCCGCCATGCCCCTCTTCGCCCTCGGCGGCATCGGCGCGCCCGCCTTGCAGACGCTGGCCACCCGTCGCGTGAGCGACGACGAGCAGGGGCGGCTCCAGGGGGTCCTGGCATCGGTGGTCAGCCTCGCGTCGATCGTGGCCCCGTTGACGTTCTCCTTCGTCTACCTGCTCGTCCGGGAGCGATGGCCGGGGGCCATCTGGCTCTCGGTCGTGGTTCTCGACGCGCTCGTGGCTCCGATCATCCTGCGCCTCCACTTCCCGGCGAAGCCGGCCTGAGCTTCGAGGCGAAGAGCACGACGGTCCGGCGGTACACCTCGGACTTGTTCCACGACTCGAGCGCGGTGAGGTTGGGCGAGCCGGGGCCGTAGCCTTCGTGCGCGCGCCAGCCGTGACCGGCCAGGTAGCTGGCGGTCGACGCGAGCGCGTCCGGGGTGCTCGCGACGAGGTCGACCCGCCCGTCCTCGTCGAAGTCGACGCCGAAGCGCTCGTAGGACGAGGGGAGGAACTGCGTCTGCCCGAGCTCTCCCGCCCAGGCGCCGACCATCTCGTCGATGGACAGGTCACCGCGCTGCAGGATGCGCAGGGCGCTCGCGAGCTCCTCGCGAAAGCGCTCCGCGCGGCGGCAGTCGTAGGCCAGCGTGACGAGCGCATCGAGGCTCCGCGTCGTCCCCTGGTAAGCGCCGAAGTCGGTCTCCAGGCCCCACAGGGCGACGATGATCTCCGGGGCGACGCCGAAGCGCCCCTCGATCTTCGCCAGCAGCTCGGCGTGCGTCGCGAGCAGCCGCTTGCCGTGGCGCACCCGCGCCGGAGTCACGTGGGCCGCGGCGAACGTCTCGAAGGGGATCTTCTGCGGCCGTTGCGTTCGATCCAGCTCGATGACGCCCGGATCGTAGCCGACGTCGGCGAGCGCGCGCGTCACCACGGTGGGCGAGATGCCTTGGCCGATGGCGCGCTCGCGAAAGGCGACCAGCCAGTCGTCGAAGCCCTCGCTCGTGTCGCCGCAGCGGGTGGCCGGGACCCGCGCGACGGCAGCGGAAGGGGGCGGGCCGAGCGGCTTCATCACGTGGTGCGGCACGTCAGGCTCCCGCTCCTCCGGCTCGGCGCAGGCCGAGAGGCACGCCAGGAACACCGCGATGACGCCTCGGTTCGTGCGACTGCTCATGATGCTCGCCGCGCCCCCCGGGCGAGCTCACGAGCGAGGATGTCGGCCACCGCCGCGATGCGCGGCACGGCGAGCGAGCCACGCGCGGCGACCAGGTGGAGCGACGTCGTCAGCTTTCCGAACGACAGCGGCATCTTGACCAGCGGCGTCGGCAGCGCGAAGCGGCTACGCGGACCGGCGAACATCATGGCGCCCACGCCCGACTCGGCTGCGCGCGTCTGCACGATGTAGTCGTCGGCGGCGAACGCCGGGCGAAATCCGGGGATGCGCGCGGCGAGGAACGGGTTCGGCATCAGGTGGTCGAGCGGTGGCGCCCAGCCGACCCAGTCGACATCGCCGATACGGCACGGACGCG
>JAMFST010000818.1 GCA_026225435.1 Labilithrix luteola | reverse complement strand
GAACAGGTTGGGAAAGCCGGGCGTGGTGATGCCGAGGTAGGCGCGCGGATCCTCCCGCTTCCACGCGTCCTTCAGGGCGACACCCCCACGGCCGCGCACGTCGAGGGTCGAGAGGAAGTGCGTCGACTCGAAGCCGGACGCCCAGACGATGACATCCGCCTGAAAATGCGCGGTGGTGGTGGAGAGACCCGTCTCGTCGACCTCGACCACCGCCTCGGCGACGAGCTCGACGTTGTCGCGGCGCAGCGCCTTGAACCAGCCGTTGTCGAGGAGGATGCGCTTTCCGAAGGGCGGGTAGGTCGGCAGCGTCTTGGCGAGGAGGTCGTCGCGCTCGCCCAGCTGCTCCTGCATGTAGCGGGTGAAGAAGGCGCGATGCCCGTCGTTCTTGCGGTTCATCGCGCGCTCCGGGTGCTCCCAGCTCGGGTCCTTCTCGAGCGCGGCGATGACGTCGTCGCCGAATTGCCAGAAGAGCCGCAGCCAGTACCAGGCGCGGTAGATGGGCGAGTGGGCGATGAGCCAGCGCAGCTCCTCGGGAATGTCGGTGAGGAACTTGGCGAAGGGGGCCACCCACTGCGGCGAGCGCTGGAAGACGGTGAGCGACTGCACCTGGCCGGCGATGGCGGGCACGATCTGCATCGAGGTCGCGCCGGTCCCCACGACGGCGACGCGCTTGCCGGTGAGATCGAGATCCGCCGGCCAGCTGGCCGAGTGGAACCAGCGCCCGCGGAACTTTTCGATGCCGCGCACGGCGGGAAAGACCGGCCGGTTGAGGACGCCGACGGCGCTGATCACCACGTTGGCGGTGAGCACCTCGACCTCGCCGCTCTTCGACTTCACGCTCACGTGCCACACGCTGGCCGCCTCGTCGAAGACCGCGGACTGTACCTCGGTCTCGAAGCGCGCGTGCGGCGTCGCGCCGACCTCGGCGAAGGTGTCGGCGAGGTACTTCTGGATGGCGACGCGTCGCTCGAAGTGCTGCGACCAGTCGCGGCGCGCGAAGTGGAACGAGTAGAGGTGGCTCGGGGTGTCGACGCCGGCGCCGGGATAGGTGTTCTGCAGCCACGTGCCGCCGGGCGCCTCGCGCTTCTCGACGAGCACGTAGGGGATGCCCATCTCGCCCAGCGACTTCGCCGCCGCGATGCCCCCCACGCCGGCGCCGATCACCAGCACCTTGAAGTCGGCCGGCGGCGAGACGCGCGGCTCACGGTGGGGCTCGAGCGCCCGGCGGGCGATCTCCGTCGCGAACATCTCGCCGTACGGCTCGGCGACGTTCTCGCCGAGATAGAAGCGGACGAGGTCGATCATCTCGTCGGCGGCGGGCGAGGCGATCCGCGGCGACTCGCCCGCGTCCATGCGAACGAGCGCATCGAGCGCCGCCTCGCGGATCTCGACCTGGACCTCCTCCGGAAGGCCGCCGCTGTCGTTGTCGTCGAGCCCGCGACCGCGCTTCGGCGCATAGCGCGCGTCGAGCCAGCGCGCGTCCCCCGTGAACTGGTACACGAGCATGGTGAGCGCCGGCACGTTGGCGACGGCGACCGCGCGGCGGATCTGGCTCATGGCCCCAGTATCGCCCGTCAGGCGTCTCCGTCGTCGGGCGATTCGAGGCGCTTTCCTTCGAGCAGCCGCGTCTCCCGCGCGCGCTCGGCGAGCTCGCGATCCTTCTCGGCCTGCGTGCGCCCGTGGCGAACGCGGTTGATGTCCGCCTGCTTCGCCTTCTCCGTGCGCGCCTTCTTCTTGCGAAAGCGATTCAGGTTGATGACGTTGTCCGCCACGCCGGGAAAAGTAGCACGCGG
This sequence comes from Labilithrix luteola, assembly GCA_026225435.1. Lineage (GTDB taxonomy): Bacteria > Myxococcota_A > Polyangia > Polyangiales > Polyangiaceae > JAMFST01. The sequence goes on along the minus strand of JAMFST010000818.1, from coordinate 2,281 downwards.
CTCGGGCTTCAGAAGTACGTCATCCCCACGCGTAGAGTGCCGGTGACGGGGAGGTAGCTCTCGACGTCGCTGTCGAGGACGGCCACGCCCAGATCCGCCGCGAGGGAGAAGTCCACCTTGCCCGGTGAGCCCAGCGGCACGACCACGCCGCCGAGGAAGGCGGGACCGGTGGCGCGGACCGCCTGGCGGAAGTCGGTCGGGGGGCAGCCCGAGCACGCGGGGGACGAGAAGAGCTCGGTGTCCGGCGTGGAGAACGTCATGCTCTCGATCCCGGCACCGAGCCGGAAGCCGAGGTGCGCAAGGGCGAACCACTCGGCCGTTACCAGCACGCGCTCGCCTTGGACGCCGGACGTGTGGAGGTTCGGGACGAAGTTCGGCGGATCGCTGGTGACCGCGCCCGCGAAGAGCGTCCCGTCGAGGGCGAGAGCGAGGTTCGGCACGATCGCATGCCCGACGGCCACCTCGACCCCCGGCCCGACGAACGGCTCGACGGTCTTCTCGGGGGACGAGCCGCTCGCCTCGCCGTAGGCGGACGAGGGGTGCAGCTTCAGGGAGCCTCCACCTCCCACCAGCAGGGCAGACGCCTCGAAGAGCCATCCGCGCCGGCCCTCGGCGGCCGCACCGTCGTCGGCGCGGGCGGTGAGCGGAGTGGCAAGAAGCGCCAGCACGAGGAAGGCGGCGAAGAAAGCGTAAGGTCGCATGCCGGGCGCGGCAGTCCACGATCCGTGCCGCGAGCGCGCGGCGGCTTCTCGCGGCGGTGGTGCACTCGCGGGCGGAGGGGACCGTGAACGGCGAACCACAGCGGCGCCGTGACCTGCGAGCCGACGCAGACCCCAGCGAATTCATTGAATCTAGACGGACTGAGCCCGTCTACGCGAGTCGCCCATGCGCCATCGCCGCCTGCCGTTCTCGTCGTCCGCCCCTTTGCTTCTCGGCCTGCTCGGCACGGTCCCGCTTGCGGCGGTGGCCTGCGGATCCTCGGACGAAGATGGCGGCCCCACGCACGCGCAGCTGGGCGACGGAGGCGCGCTGGGCGACGGGTCAGGGCCGAAGGCCGACGGCGGCGGCGCGTCGAACGACGCGAGCGCAGGGGACGGCGCGACGAATGCGCCGACCTGGCTCGCGCATCGCATCCAGAGCCCCATCCCGTACACCGCTCCGGAGTACGTCCAGCCATATTCGAGCGCCTTCGCGACCCCGCAGATCATCGGCGCTACGCGCAGCGTGCTCTATGCGAGCAACTTCGACGACGAGAGCTGGCAGATCGTCCTGCAGGGCCTCGACGGCACGAACCGCAAGACGCTGCTTGCGAGCAGCGCGACGCCGGGGATGCGGCTGCAGGCCTTCCTCCACGTGCCGGAGCAGAACGCGGTGCTCGTCCTGGTCCAACCGGCAGAGGACGTCCTCGTCTCGCAGCTCCTCTCCGTCCCGCTCGACGGCTCGGCGGTGACCACGCTCGACACGAACGTGCTCGGGGTGCAGGTCAGCGCCGACGGGACGCGGATCAACTACTCGAAGAACGGCGCGACCGACCAGGCGTCTTACTCGCTGATGACCACGTTGCTGGCGACGCCCGCGCCGCAGGTGCTGGGAACGGTCGCGGACTTCGACTACCAGGACAGCGCCATCACGCGGTCGCGGTCCTCGGCGTCGAACCTTCCGTTCTTCTACTTCGTGAGCAGCGACGACGAGGCGAGCGACACGACCACGGCGACGCCCTTCGGACAGAAGACGGCGAACGCGCCGGCGACGCTCCCAAACCTGCCCAACGACCAGGCGACCTTCACCGCCACCGACGGGACGGCGAACGGCCGCTTCCTCTCGGTGGCGGGCACCACCCTGGTCGATACGCAGACCGGCACCACGTCCGCGATGCCGACCTTCTCGCCCGACCGGACCAGGTTCGCCAGCGCGTCGGCCACCCAGGTCACGCTCTTCGGGCAGGACGGCACCTCGCACGCCATCACCGCGGCGGGAGTGTCGGCGCTCGTCTGGTCCGCCGATTCGAAGTGGGTGCTCGGCCTCACCGCCACCGCCCGGACGAACTGCCCGTACTTCCTCATCGACGCCACCGCGAACACGGCGACGACGCACACCGACGCGACCTGCGCGCTCGATCCGTTCGATGTGGCCTTCACCGCCGACGACCTGTCGCTGGTGCAGCCGAGCTCGCGCAATCAGGCCGCCACCCTCGAGACGGTCACGCTGGCGACCGGGGTGACGCACACGCTGAGCAGCGGGTTCGACTACGCGTGGGCGTCGGCCTCGGGCGCGGGGGATG
>JAMFST010000817.1 GCA_026225435.1 Labilithrix luteola | reverse complement strand
GCTTCGGTGGCATCGCCGCGGGCGCTGCGGGTGTCGCCAAGCTCCTCTTCGTCGCCTTCCTGCTGCTCGCCGTCGTCTCGCTCATCGCCAACGTGGCGCGTCGGGCTTGAGGCACGCCGTGCTTCAAATTGGGCCGGGCGTCCGCCCGGGAGAGCGTGACGAGGACGAAGATGACGTCGCGCTCGCCGAAGACACCTCCATCGCCGGCGCCCCCGCTCTCGAGGCGGACGGCGCCGCGTCCGCCCAGAACGAGAGCCACGCCGGCACGTCGTCGGTGGCGCCGAACGCCCGCGATCAGGACGCCGCGGACGACTGAGCAGCCGCCGGCTCGCACCGTGAGCGCACCCTCTTGCCTTCCTCAACGGAACCGGTAAGCACGGGGTCGCTTTCTCGGGCGTCGTCTAATGGCAGGACAGAGGATTTTGATTCCTCGAATTGGGGTTCGAATCCCTGCGCCCGAACAAGGAGTTAGCTGCGGTGGCCTCGTTCTGCCGCCCCTTGCCGCCGCCCCTTGAGCCGGATGAGGTCGCTTCCTCGGGGGCATGCTCGGCGTGCCAGGCCGCGAGCTCGGGGACGGCCTCCACCATCGGCGTGATCGGTCCGTACTTTCGGAAGTGCGGGACCTGCCGACGGTCGGCCACCGTCGTCAGGGTGGCGGGGCTGGTGATCTTCGTCTTGCTGGGCATGATGACCTCTTGGACGCGGGCAGATTCCCGCTTTGCACCCCCCAACCGGTCGACTCGGAGGCACAAGGCGAGACTCACGCCCTTGCGGAACCCGATCGCCCGCGGCTTCTTCGGCGTGGGCGGCGCCATCAGCTCGCGGATCGCGTCGAAGACCATGCGAAACTGCTGGTCGTACTTGCGCTCCAGCGCGGCGAGCTTCCGCGCCAGGTCTGCGTGGGTCGCGAGCATCTCGCGCAGCCGTACGAAGGTGCGCATGATCTCGATGTTCACCTGCACGGCGCGCTCGCTCCGGAGCACGCTCGAGAGCATCGCCACGCCCTGCTCGGTGAAGGCGTAGGGCGCATAGCGCCGGCCGCCGCGTCCGTCGTTTGAGGTGCCAGATTGGATCCTCAAAGCGGCATGCTCCTCCGCGGTGAGCTGAAAGGCGAAGTCGGGCGGGAAGCGCTCGATGTTCCTGCGCATGGCTCGGGTGAGGAGCTTGGTCTCCACGCCGTACAGCACCGCCAGGTCGGAATCGAGGAGCACGCGCTGACCGCGCACCGAAAGGATCTGCCGCTCCAGCGCGGCCGGGACGAGCGCGGTGCTCTTCATGGCATGCCACCGTAGAAGCGTCGGGCGTCACGCGCCACCTCGCTTCGCGCGCTTGTCGGCGAGGGCAATCACGTTCCCCGCACGCGCCACTCGCCTCGCCTCGAGGTCCCTGGCAAGCTGCGCCACGACGTCGAACCGACCGGCCTCCACGGCCGCGGTGATGGCCTTGGCGAGCGCCTCATCGACCGCGTCAGAGGCGGCGGCAAGCGGCGGCGAGGTGTCCGAACGGTCGCGATCCGCCTCATCCTGCGAAAGCGATCCAGCAGGATTCACCTGGTCATCACCGGGTGTACATCCGTCCAGAGTCTTTTATTCCTCGAATTGGGGTTCG
>JAMFST010000816.1 GCA_026225435.1 Labilithrix luteola | reverse complement strand
GCTCTTGCTCGTGCTCGGTGCGCTGCTCACCTTGCTCGTCTTCGCGGCGATCTTCCGCCTGGCGGGGCGCCGCGCGCGGGCCAGCCTCCTCGGTCGGTTCGCGCGGCCCTGGATGTCCAGCCTCCCCGCCGTCGCCGTCGCCGTGGTCGTCCTCCTCCTCGTCTTCCGCGATCTGCTCTTTCGCATCGATGACGATCGCGCGGCGCCACTGTTCTGGAACGCGCCGGCGCTCGCCACCCGCAGCGACATGGCCCGCGCCGAGAACGCGCCGCTCGCTCTCGGCTCGGACCTGATCGACGTCGAGGCCGAGTCGCTGCAAGGGCTGGTGAAGGCGCCCCCGGCGGTCAGCGCGCGGACCACCCCGCGCATCCTCTTCGTCCACGTCGAGTCGCTTCGCTACGACATGTGGAACGCGGTCGACATGCCGCGCACCTTCGCCTGGCGGGACCGCTGCGTGGACCTGCCGGCGCACTACTCGACGGGGAACCACACCAGCACGGCCGTGTTCGGGGTGATGACCGGTCTCTCCGGCGGTTTCCAGTCGGCGGCGGGCATGAGCACGGTCCCCAACCTGCCGCTCGCCGCGCTGACACAGCTTGGCTACCAGCGGCACGTCTGGTTCCCCAACAAGACGCTCGCCCTCGACGACATCGAGGAGAAGATCTTCGGCCGCGAGATCACTCCGCATGCCGTCGAAGGCGATCCCACCTACCTTGCCGACCGCGAGATCGTCGGCCGGTACCTCGAGCAAGTCCAGGCCACCGCCGGGCAGTCGCCACGCTTCGACTACCTCGTCCTCGACTCGAGCCACTACGACTACTCGTACCCGCCGGAGCTGGAGAGGAACCGCCCGGTGAGCGTCCTCGGCGGCGACTTCAACCGGAGCACCGGCCAGGGCACGGTGCGTCACCTGGACGCGCCCATCGACGCGGAGACGCGGCGGGGGGTGTTCAACGGATACAAGAACTCTGTCCTCTTCGTCGACTCGCAGGTGGACCGTCTCCTCGAAGGGCTCGCGGAGCAGCGGCAGCTCGCCAGCACCATCGTCGTGGTGTTCGGCGATCACGGCGAAGCCTTCTGGGATCGGGACGATGTCTTCGGCCACACCTCGGCGCTCGACGAGACGCAGACGCACGTGCTGCTCCTCCTCTGTTCGACCCCCAGGCTGAGCACGCGCTACCGGTACACGTCGCACGCGGACATCTTCCCCACCGTGCTCGGCCTGATGGGCTTCGAGACCTCGGCCCCTTTCATGACGGGGAAATCCCTTCTCTCCTACGATCCGAGCCTCGACTTCGCCCTGGTTCGCGCGCCGTACGTGGCCTCGGTCGCCGACCCCCGACGCCAGCTGGTCACCGATGGGTTGAAGCTCGGCTACTTCGAGGGGGCGGCGCCACTCTTCTGGCGAGTGACGAACGAGCGCGACGAGCCCTGGCCGGACGCCCCCCGGGCACGAGTCGAGCGAGCCGCGGCCGCCACGGTGATCGCCAACGTGCTTCGCTGACGCGCGATTGGCGGGTCGCTAGCCTGGTCGCTCGCCGTTGCTCAGGCCGCGCAGGAACATGTCGGAGGCCATCTGCGCGATGCGCTTGCCGTCGAGCGAGCCGGCGGGGTTCCACCAGGTGTGGGTCCAGTTGAGCATTCCGAAGTACATCATCACCGCGGCGCGCCGCTCCCCGCGCCGCTGCGCCATGTCCGGGCGCAGCTCGACGAGCAGGCCGTCGACGATGTCGAGCAGCTCGTGCTGGTGCTGCACCACGATGCGCCGCCGCGGCGTGGAGAGCGCCTCGAGCTCGTTGAGCAGCACCTTGTGATAGTTGCGCGCCCCCTCGTACAGGCGCATCAGCGACTCGGCGATGGCGCGGATCTTCTCCGCCGGCCCCGCGGTCGGCATCTGCTCCCCCACCGCACGCGCGGCGGCCACCAGCGCCGTCACGTGCGAGTCCATCACCTCGAAGAGCAGATCTTCCTTGGACGGGAAGTAGTGATACAGCAGCGACTTCGACGTCTGGCAGGCGATGGCGATGGCCGACACCGACGTCGCGTGGAAGCCCTGCGTGGCGTAGAGCGCGGCCGCCGCGTCCATGATGGACTCGCGCCGAAGCTCGTAATCGGCGGCCTGGGTCCTCGCCATCACATCGCGTTCATGGTGAGCAGCTCGTAGGTCGCCACGGTCTCGCCGTTCTGGTTGGTCACCAGCGCGTCCCACCGTACCTCGCCGTACTCCTTGTTGCGCGCCTTCTTCTGCTTGGCCACGAGGCGCACCTTGATGGAGTCGCCCGGCTTGGCCGGCTTCACGAAGCGCAGCTCGTCGAGCCCGAAGTTGGCGAGCACCGGGCCCGGCGCGGGGTCGACGAAGAGGCCGGCGGCGAACGAGAGGATCAGGTAGCCGTGCGCGACGCGACCGCCGAAGAACGGGTTGGCCTTGGCCGCCTCCTCGTCCATGTGCGCGTAGAAGGTGTCGCCGGTGAAGTGAGCGAACTTCTCGATGTCCTCGAGGCTGATGGTGCGCTCGGCGGTGATCACCTCGTCGCCGAGGGCGAGTTCGCCGAACGTCTTGCGGAACGGGTGCACGCCGTCCTTCACCGGCGCGCCCGGCATCCAGCGCTGGCCGATGGCGCTGAGCATGCGCGGCGAGCCCTGGAGCGCGGTGCGCTGCATGTAGTGGTGCACGCTGCGGATGCCGCCGAGCTCCTCGCCGCCGCCTGCGCGCCCCGGGCCGCCGTGGACCAGGCCGGGGAGCGGCGAGCCGTGGCCGGTCGACTCCTTGGCGCAGTCGCGGTCGACGATGAGCACGCGCCCGTGCCACGCCGCCGCACCGACGATCACCTCGGTGGCGACGGCGGGGTCGCAGGTGAAGAGCGACATCACCAGCGAGCCCTGACCGCGCTCGCACAGCTTCACCGCGTCGGCGAGGTCCTGGTACGGCATCAGGGTCGAGACTGGCCCGAACGCCTCGCGCTCGTGCACGACCGTCGCCTTCCACGGCTCGTCGCAGCGGAGCAGCACCGGCGACATGAAGAAGCCCTTGGCCGGCGCGCCCTCCGGCGCCTTCTCCGGATCGCCGAAGACGATGCGCGCCTCCTGGGCCAGCTCGCTGATCGCCTTGCGCACGTCCTTCACCTGCCGCTCGCTGACGAGCGCGCCCATGGTCACGCCTTCGACGCCGGGATCGCCGACCTTCACCTTGGCGAGGCGGGCGACGATCGCTTCCTGCACCGCGTCCATGTGCGCCGCGGGGACGAAGGTGCGGCGGATGGCGGTGCACTTCTGCCCCGCCTTCACCGTCATCTCGCGCACGACCTCCTTCACGAAGAGGTCGAATTCCGGGGTGCCCGGCGCCGCGTCGGGACCGAGCACCGTCGCGTTGAGGCTGTCTCGCTCCGCGACGAAGCGCACGCTCTCGCGGGCGATGACCGGGTGGCTCTGGAGCTTCTGCGCCGTCGCTGCCGAGCCGGTGAAGGAGACAACGTCCTGCGTCCGGAGGTGATCGAGCAGATCGCCCGCCGACCCGGTGACCAGCTGCACCGCGCCCGGCGGCAGCGCACCGGATTCGAGCATGATGCGGAAGCACGCCTCGGTGACGTAGGCCGTTGCCGACGCCGGCTTCACGATCGCCGGCACGCCCGCCAGAAGCGTCGGCGCCAGCTTCTCCAGCATCCCCCAGACGGGGAAATTGAAGGCGTTGATGTGCACGGCTACCCCCTGCAGCGAGGTGAAGACGTGCTGCCCGACGAAGGTGCCCCCCTTGGACAGCGGCTCCACCGGCCCGTCGAGCAGGAGCACGCCGTCCGGCAGCTCCTTCTTCCCGCGCGCCGCGTAGGCCGAGAGCGTGCCGCTCCCCCCTTCGATGTCGATCCAGCCGTCGATGCGGGTCGCGCCGGTGTGCGCCGAGAGCGCGTACAGCTCCTCCTTGCGGGCGATGATCGCCGTCGCCAGCGCCTTGAGCATGGCGGCGCGCTCGTGGAACGTCATCTTGCGCAGCGCGGGGCCGCCGACCGTGCGGGCGTATTTCACCGCCGCCGCGAAGTCGACGCCTTGCGAGCCGAGCTGGGCCACCGGCTCGCCGGTGATCGCCGACAGCGCCGTCTCGAGACCGCCCGTGGCCGCGAACCACTCGCCGCCGACGTAATTCTTCAAAGTGAGCATGGTCATCTCAGCATTTCCTTTTTCGCGTATCGTTCGGCGCTCTTCGGCGGCTCAGCGGGCCTTGAATACTGGCTTCCTCTTCTCCGTGAAGGCAGCCACGCCCTCGCGGTAATCCTCGGTCTGCCCCAACCGGCGCATGGCATCGCGCTGCAGATCGAGCTCCTCGTCGAGCCCGTGTTGCCAGCTCTCGCGGATCATCTTCTTGGTCGCCGCCAGGCCCACCGTGGCGCCGCTGGCGAGCTTCGTCGCCAGCGCTTGCGCCGTCTCCGCCAGCTTGTCGTCGTCCACCACCTGCCAGATCATCCCCCACTCGACGGCCTGCTCCGCGGTGAGCGGCTGCCCGGTGAGGGCCAGACCGAGCGCGCGCGCCTGCCCGACGAGGCGGGGCAATACCCAGGTTCCGCCGGTATCCGGAATCAGACCGATGGCGGCGAACGACTGGAGGAACTTGGCACTCCGGGCGGCAATGACGATATCGGCCGCAAGCGCGAGATTCGCCCCCGCACCGGCGGCGACACCATTCACCGCGCAGATCACCGGATAAGGGAGCGCCACCAGGCGGCGGATCAGTGGGTTGTAATGCTTCTCCACCGCCTCCCCGAGGTCCGAAGGGCCGCTGCTCCCCGTTGCCGCGACCGACGGATCCGACAGATCCTGCCCGGCACAGAAGCCACGCCCGGCTCCCGTGAGGAGCAAGGTGCGCACCGAGGCGTCCTTCTCCACCGCGTCGAGCGCGGCGGCGATCTCCCCGTGCATCTCCACGGTG
>JAMFST010000815.1 GCA_026225435.1 Labilithrix luteola | reverse complement strand
CTGCGCTGCGATCCGACCGAGACGCGCCTCATCGTGTCGGTCGACATGCGGCGGATGAACAAGATCCTCTGGATCGACCCGGTCAACCGCATGGCCTGCATCGAGGCGGGCGCCGCGGGCCGGCACATCGTCCGCGAGCTCGAACAGTACAAGCTGACGATGGGCCACGAGCCCGACAGCGTGGAGTTCTCGACCCTCGGCGGGTGGATCGCCACCAACGCCTCGGGGATGAAGAAGAACCGCTACGGCAACATCGAGGACATCGTCGTCGACATGCAGGTGGTGACGACCAATGGCGTCATCGGCCGCGCCACCTCAGGGAAAGGCGGCGTCAGCGGCGTTGCCCCGCGCGAGAGCGTCGGCGTGAACCCGACGGCGATCATGTTCGGCAGCGAGGGGAACTTCGGGATCATCACCACCGCCACGGTGAAGCTCTTCCCCCTCCCCGAGGTGCAGCACTACGGCAGCGTCGTCTTCCCGGATCTGCAGAGCGGCTTCGACTTCCTCTACGACCTGCAGAAGACCGGCGCGGTGCCGGCCAGCGTTCGCTTGATGGACAACACCCAGTTCCACTTCGGGCAGGCGCTCAAGCCGGCGTCCGAGGGGCTGGCGGCGTGGAAGAGCAAGCTCGAGGCGCAGTTCGTCACCCAGGTGAAGCGCTTCGATCCCGAGCAGCTCGCGGTGGCGACGCTGGTGTTCGAGGGGACGAAGGAAGAAGTGGCCTACCAGGAGGCCATCGTCGCCCGCCTGGCCAAGGAGCGCGGCGGCATGCAGGGCGGCGCCGGCAACGGCGAGCGCGGCTACCAGCTCACCTTCGGCATCGCGTACATCCGCGATCTCACCTTCGACCACTGGGTCATCGCCGAGTCCTTCGAGACCTCGGTCCCCTGGTCACGCGCCCGCGATCTGTACGATCGCGTCCAGGTCCGCGTGACGCGCGAGCACGAGCTGCGGCGCCTTCCCGGCAAGGTCTTCTTCACTGCACGCTTCACCCAGGTCTACGACACGGGCGTCGCCATCTACTTCTATCTTGGCTTCTACGCGAAGGGCGTCGCCGACCCGATCGGGGAGTACGCCGCGCTCGAGCGCGTCGCCCGCGAGGAGATCCTCGCCGCCGGTGGGTCCCTCTCGCATCACCATGGCGTCGGCAAGCTGCGCCAGGGATTCATGAAGGACATTTACTCGCCGGGCTCCCTGGCGACGCAAGAGCGTCTCAAGCACGCAGTCGATCCGGAGAACGTCTTCGGCGCGAAGAACCATGGGGTTCTCGGCCAGGTCGATCTCCACGCCAAGACCTGAGCTCACGCCAAGCACGAGTCGGAGACAGCCCCTCGAATGAATCCGTTTCTCCCGCAGTCGAGCTCGATCTCGTTGGCGCAGCTCCACGCGCGTCCGACGAACCACCTGCTGGTCACCGGCGCGACCGGCTTTCTCGGCAAGGTGGTGCTGCGCCAGCTGATCGAGCGCAAGGACGATCTGGGCATCGAGCGCATCACGCTGCTCATCCGCTCGCAGAAGAAGAAGGGGCGCGAGGTGGCGCCGCGCGAGCGCTTCCGCCAGATCGTGAAGCGCTCGGCGCTCTTCGAGGACCTGCGCGAGATCGATCCGCGCTGGAGCGAGATCGTCGACGTGGTCACCTGCGATCTTGCGGAGGCGAACGGCGGAGTCCCCGAGGAGGCGCTCGTCTCGCTGCGCAAGTCGGTCACCCACGTGCTGCACTGCGCGGCCAGCGTGGAGTTCGATCGCCCGGTCGCCGAGGCGGCCGCCTCCAACGTGACGAGCGCGCTCAACGTCCTCGAGCTCGCCCGTACGTTCGTACGTTTGCAGGCGATGGTCAGCGTCTCCACGGCGTACACCACCGTGTGGCGCCAGGGGGCGATCACCGAGACGCTCGCCCCCCTTCCCCGCCCGGCCGAGGAGTATCTCGCCGCCATCGCCGACGGCAGCCGCCCCGAGGCGGAGATGCTCGCCGAGACCGGCCACCCGAACACGTACACCTTCACCAAGTGCATCGCCGAGCACCTGCTCGCGTCGCGTCGTGGTGACGTGCCGCTCACCATCGTCCGTCCGAGCATCATCTCGGCGTCGTGGGCCGCGCCCTTCGCCGGCTGGATCGACAGCCCGGCGGCGCTCGCCGGCTGCCTCCTGTACGCCTCGCTCGGTCTCGTCCCGGCGTACAACGCCAACCCGGCCACCCGCCTCGACGTCGTTCCGGTCGACTGGGTCGCCCACCGCGTGATCGAAGCGACGATGCGCGAGGCGATGCCCAAGGCGGGCGAGCCGACCGTGATCCGCTTTGCCGCCATGGGGATCGAGAAGGCCATGCGCATCGACATGACCGTCGACGCCGGCCGCCGCTTCTTCCACGTGCGCCCCGGCCCGAAGAAGGTCGGCAAGATGACCCTCGCCTTCGACGTGAAGGATCACGCGCGCAGCGATCTGTACCGCCGCGCCGTCCCCACCGAGATGCTCAAGCTGGCGCTCAAGGTCGCCCGGCAATCGAAGAACGTGGGCCGCCTCACCCGCGCCGACGACAAGGTGCAGTACCTGAACAAGGCGTTCTCGTACTTCACCCACCACACCTTCGATTTCCAGCCCACCAAGGGCTTCGACGTCGAGGGGTACACGCCGCAGACCTACGCGGAGATCATCTGCCGCGGGATGTACAAGCACCTCATGCTGCGCGACGATACCGCGCTGCCGCTCGCCGGCCCGGATCACGACGACGCGCGCTCGGACATCCGCTGGGTCTTCGAGAAGGAGAACGGCAACGCCACCGTGCGCGCGCTCGGCCTCGGGCTGCGCCAGGTGTTCCGCCGCTGCACCAGCGGGGTGAGCTTCGATCGCACCTCGTTCGAGCGGGCGCTCGCTGCCTCGCCGCCGGGCTCGCTCCTGGTGCTGGCGCCGTCGCACCGCAGCTACTTCGACTTCCTGCTCACCAGCTACCTCTGCTTCCAGCACCCGGAGCTGGGGATGCCGGTGCCGCACATCGCCGCGGCGGACGACTTCGCCCGCATCCCGGTGGCCAGCGGGATGCTCAAGCGCGCCGGCGCCTTCTTCATCCCCCGCGGCCTCGGTCGCGAGGTTCCCGAGGTGGGCGAGCAGCTGCGCGAGGTGGTCGCGCGCAAGGGCTCGCTCATGTTCTTCGCCGAGGGGCAGCGGAGCCGCGCGCGCCGCACCCTGCCGCCGAAGCGCGGGATCCTCCGCGGTCTGCAGGCGACCGGGCACACCTTCACGGTGCTGCCCATCGCCATCTCCTACGATCGCGTGCCGGAGGAAGCGGCGCTCGCCCGCGAGCTCGATGGGGGCGAGAAGCCGAAGATGTCGCTCGGGTCGATCACCACCTGGTTGGGCAAGCTGGCCCGCGGCGGGGTGAAGCTCGGACGGATCCACGTGGCCTGCGGCGAGCCGCTGGTCATGGACGCGAAGACCGACGTGCGCGCCCTCGCCCGCCAGCTCGCCTGCGAGCAGCAGAAGGCGACGGTCATCACCCGGTTCCACATCCGCACCTTCCTCGCCAACGCGCGGGCCCACGCCCACGCCGCGAACGTGCACCTGGACGAGGTCACCGAGGAGTGGCTCGCCTCGGCCATCGAGGCGCGCGGCGGTCGCGTGCTCTCGTCCGCGCTCGAGGCCCCCAAGGATTGCCTCCCGGCGCTCGAGCGCAGCTTGCGTAACCAGTGGATGCACTGGTTCTTCGCCGACGCCATCCGCCTCTATCCCGACAACGCGGTCATCGAGGACCACGTCGAGCGGCACGGCTGGATCCCCAAGCACGACGTCCCCAGCGACGACCCGCG
>JAMFST010000814.1 GCA_026225435.1 Labilithrix luteola | reverse complement strand
GGTGAGCGTGCTGTCGGTGGTGGCGAGGCTGGTGGCGCTCCCCCAGGTGATCGCGCTGGCGTCGTCGATCGAGTAGCCGAAGGCGGTCGCCTTCACGCCGCCGCAGGTGGCGACGGTGGCGTCGATCGTCACCGGGGACGAGACGGTGGCTCCGTCGGCCGGCGCGGTGACGGTGATACCGTTCGCGACCGTCGCGCCTGCGACCGTGAAGGTCGTCGACCCCATGCAGAGGCCACCCGCGCTCCACGCCTTGTAGTGGAAAGAGTGCGAGCCGGCCGACAGCGCCACGGTGGTGTCGACGTCGGCGAGGGTGACGCCCGCGATGATGGTCGGGTCGTTGTCGACCGAGTAGCCGAAGGAGGTCGGCTTGCTGCCGTTGCAGGTCGTCATGTGCGCGCGCGCCCAGGCGGGGGACGGAACCTTCGACCCGTTGACCGGCGAGATGATGTCGAGATCGCTCGTGCCGGTGGAGGAGAGGGCATCCGTCTCGTCGGCGGTGCGGTCGGTCGACCCGGTCGAAGAGGCGTCGCCTCCTCCGCAGGCGACGGCGAGGGCGGAGCAGAGAGTGACGGGGATGGAGAGGGAGAGGAGAGCGCGGCGTCCGTTCATGGACTCCCCTTCAGCAGGAGTCGCGCCAGGTGCAGGGAGAGCGGAAAGTTCGGGAAATCGCGTTCTTCGCGCCGGCGCGGCGCTTCCCGAGAAGGAACTCTTCCTGCTCCGGGAACGAATCGGTCCCGACCTCTCAGCGCCGCTGCGGCCAGCCGCTCGGCAGCCCGAGGTACGACGGATCGAGCTCGCCCACCTTGCCGCACCCGAGCAAGCGCATCGTCCGCACCAGGTCCGCGTGGAGGATCTCCAGCGCGCGCGCCACGCCCGGACCGCCGCCGGCGCCCAGCCCATAAATGTACGCTCGACCGACGAGCACCGCGCGGGCGCCGAGGCAGAGCGCCTTGACGATGTCCCCTCCCCGCCGGATGCCGCCGTCGAAGAGCACGTCGAGCCGCTCGCCCACCGCGGCGCTGATCTCCGGCAGGACGCGCAGCGTCGCCGAGACTCCGTCGAGCTGCCGCCCGCCGTGGTTGGACACGACGATCGCGGCCGCCCCTTCGTCGGCCGCCCGGCGCGCGTCCTCGGCGGTGAGCACCCCCTTGATGATCAGCGGCCCGTCCCAGAGCTCGCGGATCCAGCGGAGATCGGCCCAGGTGACCACCGATTGCTCGAGGGCGACCCCCACGTCGGCGTAGGGCATCGGGCCGCTCGGCAGGACCACGTTGGGGAAGCTCATGAGCCCTCCGTCGGCGAGGAAGCGCGCCAGCCACGCCGGCCGCGCGAGGAACTGCCAGACATGGGGGAACATGCGGAACGGATTGCGCGAGAGCAGCTCCTTGATCCCGTCGCGCAGATCGCGCTGGCGATAGCCCGACACCGGGGTGTCGATGGTCACCACCAGCGCCTGGTAGCCGGCCGCCTTGGCGCGGAGGATCGCCGCGCTCGCCACGTCGCGGCCGCCGACGAGGTACAGCTGGTACCAGAGCGTCCCCGGCGCGGCCGCGCGCACCTCCTCGAGCCGCGTGCCGGAGAGGGTCGACAGGGTGTACGCCGTGCCCAGGTCCGACGCGACGCGCGCCGCCAGCTCCTCGCCATGCGGGTAGAAGAGCCGCGTGCTCCCCACCGGCGCGAGCACGTAGGGGACCGCGACCCGCTCGCCGGCGATGCGGGTCGACAGGTCGAGCTCCGGCAGCTCGATGGCGCCACGCGGACGGAAGGTCACCTCGTCGAAGACGCTGCAGTTCTCCCGCAGGGTGATCTCCCCCTCGGCGCCGCCATCGACGTAGTCGAAGACGACCCGCGGCATGCGACGTCGGGCGCGCTCGCGCAGATCGGCGATGGTGAGGACGTGCGGCGGTCCGAGGGCGCTCACGAGCGATGCTGTATCACGGTCAGGCGCGGCGGAAGCTCGCCCGGTAGTGCGTCGGGGTGACCCCGATGCGCTTGAGGAACACCAGCCGCATGCGGTCGGCGCCGCCGAAGCCACACTCGATGGCGACCGCCTTGACCGGCTCGTCGCTCGCCTCCAGCCGCCCGCGCGCCGCATCGACCCGCACCGACTCGACGAAGTCGGCCGGCGTCACCCCGGTCTGCTGCTTGAAGGCGCGCGAGAAGCTCCGCGCGCTCATCCTGGCGACGTGCGCCAGCGTCTCGACGCCGCTCTGCTCGGCCAGGTTTGCCAGCACGTGCTCGCGCACCAGCGTGATCGGCGACGCCGGCGGAGACGGCGCCACCAGCTGCGGGCTGAACTGCGATTGCCCCCCTTGCCGGTAGGCCACCACCACCAGGCGCTTGGCCACCGCGAGCGCGACCTCCGCGCCGTGATCCGCCTGGATGAGCGCCAGCGCCAGGTCGATCCCGGCGGTGACCCCGGCGGAGGTCACCAGCGCGCCGTCCTGGATGTACAGACGGTCCTGCTCGACGTGCGCCCGGGGGAACTGCTCGGCGAGGCGGGCGGCGTTCTGCCAGTGCGTCGTCACCGTCCGCTCGTCGAGCAGGCCGGCGTGCCCGAGCGCGAACGCTCCGGTGCAGATCGATCCGAACCGCTCAGCCTTCGCGGCCGCGTCTCGCAGCCACGCCGACAGCTCGGCATCGGCCGGCGCCGTGGGGAGCCCGGGACCGCCGGCGATCAGGACCAGACCGAACGGCTCGCGCGCCTCGGCGAAGGTCCGGTCCGGCACCAAGCACATCCCGTTCGACGCGCGCATCGGTTCGCGGCGCGCTCCGACCAGCGTGAGCAGGTAACCCTGCCCCGCGGGCACGTAGGCGTTCGCCTCGGCAAAGGCGTCGAGCGGCCCAGCCACGTCGAGCGCCTGCACGCCGGGGAAGATCACCAGGGCGACGCGCGTGCCTGCCGTCGCGTGAAGCTGGCCGGATCCAGCGTCGGCTTGGCCGGATTCGCGGGTCTCGCCGCGTTGCTCGGGGGGCATGCCGGCGCCCATAGTCGTTCATCATGACCAGCAAGACCATCGCCGGAATCACCGTCCCCGACAGCAAGCTCGCCCGCGAGGTGGAGCAGCTCGTGCGCGACACCGAGAGCGAGCTCCTCTTCCACCACTCCAACCGCGTCTTCCTCTTCGGCGCGCTCGCCGGCCAGCGCAAGAGGCTCTCCTTCGATCCGGAGCTGCTCTACGTCGGCGCCATGTTCCACGACATGGGGCTGCAGGCGCCCTACGCCAGCAAGACGGAGCGCTTCGAGGTCGACGGCGCCAACGCCGCTGCGGCCTTCCTCCGCCAGCACGGGATCGACGAGCGCGCCGTCGACGACGTCTGGGACGCCATCGCGCTGCACACCACGCCGGGCATCCCGCAGCACAAGCGGCCGGTCGTGGCGCTGGTGACCGCCGGCGTCGAGATGGACGTCCTCGGCCTCGACTTCGACGGCTTCTCCGCGCACGAGCGCGCTGCCGTCGTCGCCGCGCACCCGCGCGAGGCCGACTTCAAGAACGGCATCATCGACGCCTTCGCCAAGGGGACCATCGCCAGGCCCGAGACCACCTTCGGCAACGTGAAGGCCGACGTGCTCGCCCTGCGCGATCCGCGTTACCGACGGGTCGACTTCTGCCAGGTGATCCTCGAGTCGCGCTGGCCCGGCTGAACGCAGGCACGGGCGCGCGCGAAACATAAGCCGCGCGCATGTCCGCCATGCGCGCTCTTCACCGGCGGGCAGCGCGCGCGACGCGTAGCTTGTACGGCGTCATGCACAAGGTCCTGCTTTACGTCGCTTACGGCTGGTTGACCCTCGGCGGAACGCTGCACCTGGCGATCGACGTGGTGTCGCAGTACCTGCGCGGCAAGCGCGCCCCCGGCCCGGAGACGACGCTCTACTACGGCCTCAACACCGCCTTCGCGCTCGGGCAGATCCTCTTCGGCATCGCCGCGCTGATCGTCGCGCGGCGAGCGATCGAGCTGCTCGACGGCTGGCCGCTGGTGGCGCTGTCGCTCTTCGCCGCGCTCGCCTGGTTCGCCTTCGCCGTCTACTTCCTCGAGTACAAGGAGCCGCGCTTCATGGTGGCGACCTACGGCGTGCTGGTCCTCGCGGCGGCGGTCACGCGCTGAGGTAGACTCCCCCTCGCCAGGATCTTGAACCGCCCCGCGTCGCTCCTGCTCTCCGTGCCGTTGCTCCTGGCGGCGTGTGCCGGTTCACCGACACCGCCACCGGCAAGCGAAGCCGCGCCGGTGGCGGAGACCGCCGAGGATCTGCGCTCTGCCGCCGAAGCTCGCCTCCGCGCCGAGCACCTCACCTCGCTCGGTCGCTTCTCCGCCGCGCTCGACGAGGCGCACAAGGCGGAGGAGGTCGATCCGTCGGGCGCGACGGATCTCACGTTTGCGCGCACGTACTACGCGATGCACCGCTTCGCCGAAGCGCTCGACTCCGGTCGACGCGCGCTGGCCAAGATGGACCCGGACGATTCTCGCGCGGCGCACGAGCTGGTCGGCTTCGTCCTGCTGGTGCAGGGGCAACACGGGGCCGCTCTGCGAGAGCTGGAGATCGCGCGCGCGCTCGGCCACGACGGGAACGCCGCGCTCGCCGTCGCCTACGGGTACGCGGTCGCCGGCGACACGCATCGTGCGCGCCAGCTGCTCGCCTCCGTGGAGGAACGTCGCGCGCCCGACGACCACGCGTCCTATCGCGCCGCCGCGGTGCACCTGGCGCTCGGCGAGAAGGATCGAGCGCTCGAGCTCCTGCAACGAGCCGTCGCCG
The DNA here is from genome assembly GCA_026225435.1 of Labilithrix luteola. Lineage (GTDB taxonomy): Bacteria > Myxococcota_A > Polyangia > Polyangiales > Polyangiaceae > JAMFST01. Next base: position 3,279 of record JAMFST010000814.1, on the reverse strand, counting down.
AGAAGGACCGCGCGGTCGACCAGCTGCGCGTCGATCCGGCGCTGGACGCCTTGCACACCGATCCGCGGTTCCAGGAGCTCGTGCTCCGCGCCGGCTCGCCCGTCGATTGACGCGCTGCGCGAGTCGATCGTGGTTTGACGACGGGTGAACAAACAGTACGTAGACGTACCAGCCGCCATTTCCACCATTGCCAGGGAGCGTACGTTCATGAACCAGCTCGAAGGACGCGTTGCGATCATCACCGGAGCCGCTCGTGGCCAGGGGCGCGCGCACGCGCTCGCGCTCGCCAAGGCCGGAGCCATCGTCGCGCTGTCGGACATCGCCCGTCCGATCGCCAGCACCGCCTACCCGCTCGCCACCGAGAACGATCTCGCCGAGACCGCGCGCCTCGTGGAGGCGGCCGGTGGCAAGGTCATGACGCAGGTCTCGGACGTCCGCTCGCCGAGCGAGACCAACACCTTCGTCGAGAAGGTGCGCTCGAGGTTCGGGAAGATCGACATCCTCGTCTCCAACGCGGGCATCGTGCACTGGAAGCCCTTCACCGCGCTCACCATGGAGGACTGGAAGGACACGCTCGACACCAACCTCATGGGCTTCGTCCACGTGGCGCAGGCGGTGCTTCCGCACATGATCGAGAAGCGCTACGGCCGCATCGTGGTCACCGGCTCCTCGCTCGGTCGCCAGGGGGCGCCCGGCCTGGCCGCGTACGGCGCGAGCAAGTGGGCGCTGCACGGCCTGGTGAAGTCGATCGCCGCCGAGGTCGCCGCCAGCGGTATCACCGTGAACCTGGTGAATCCGACCATCGTGAACACGCCGATGATGGACAACGAGGCGGCCTACAAGCTGTTCTGCCCGGACATCGAGAACCCCACCCGCGCCGACGCGCTCCCCCGCTTCCAGACGCTCAACCGCATCCCGGTTCCGTGGGTCGAGCCGGAGGAGGTGTCCAAGGGGGTGCTGTGGCTCGTCTCCGACGACGCGGCGTACATGACCGGCAGCGCGCTCGACATCACCGCGGGAGCGAGCACCAGCTACACGGCGTGAGCGCCCGCGGCGGCTCGCCGGACGATGCGGGCGATGGCCACCCGCGCGACCGACGAGGCGCGTGGCGTGATCGTGAAGGGCGCCTCGCCGACGAGGGTGTCGCCATGGTCGGCACCTTCGAGCGCTCCTTCGAGCACGTGGACGAGGCAGAGCGCTCCTGCGGGCAGCTCGAGGGGCGCTTCGAGCACGTGCACCTCGAGCGAGGAGCAGGCCTCGGCGCGGTCGACCATGAGGTTGAAGTCGCGCACAGGGCCCGCAGCGAGCGTGCCGTGGACCTCCCAGTCTCCGGAGAAGGAGCGCGGGGCGAAGAGCGTCGTGAGCTCGATGCGCCCCTGCGCGCCGCAGTCGAGCGTCATCCCCTCCCCCTCGATCAAGAGGATGTGCCGGTCGTACCCGGCGAAGGAGGAGAACGGCCCGTCGGTCGCCACGTCGGCGATGCTCACGCGGTAGAGGAAGCGATCGGACGCGAGCGGCTCGCGGGCGATCTCCGTCGTGGTCCCGCCGCCGTTGCGCCAGGGCATCGAGCGGTGGTCCTTGGGCGTGAGGCGACGCATCCTGCCGGCGTAGCACGAAGCACGATCCGGACGCCGCGGTCGCTCCGCCGAGTGGCACACTCCGTGGCACGCGCCCCACGGAAACCTCGCAGGATTCACGAACAGCGGTGCGGCACGGATCCTGATGAGGCGGCCCGCATGAAGCGCCACGCTTGCCTCGCCGTCGTCGTCAACGTCGCGCTCTCTCTCCTCGGCGCGGCCTGCTCCGGCAACGACGATGGGAGCTCGCCCGACGGCGGCACCGCGAATGACGTTTCGGGCTCCGTGAGCGAGGGGAACGGCGACGCAGGGGACGCGGGCGACGCCTCGAGCCTCACCGATCAGCAGATCTCCGCCTGCTCCAACCTCGCCTACCAGGCGGACTACCAGATCGAGCAGGCCACGGGCGCCAACACGTACCCCAACGACCTGTACACCTGCGTCACCGACGACGACTGCGTCCTCTTCGACAACTCCACCAAGTGCGCCAGGGAGTGCGGCGTGGTCATCGCCACCACCCACGTCGCGGCCTACACGGCGGCCATCGCCACGGCGAACAGCGGGATCTGCGCGAACGCCACCGGCTGCCCCGACGTCTACACCACCTGCGGCGCCAACGGCGTCGCCGCCTGTTACAGCGGCTCGTGCACCTACGGCCTCCCCGCCGCGTGGCAGTCTTTCAGCGTCGAGGCCGACGTCGGCGGCTCGGGCTCGACCCTCCCGGCAACCTGTTCCGGCACCAGCTGCACCCTGTGGACCGTCACCCCCGACGCGAAGGTCTCGGTCAGCAACGGCAGCGCGACGGTGCGCACCGCCACCCTGTCGAGCGCGGATTTCGCCACCCTCGACGGCATCCTCCGGAGCGCGCAGCTCCGCCGCGAGGAGACCGGCGGGATCGGCTGCGTGCTGTACAGCGGTCCGACGCACGCGAGCGAGTCCATCCGCCGCAGCGATCTGCAGACGGGCGGCGACATCTCGAGCTGCATCGCCGGCATGCTCACCCCGGACGCCGGCCCGACGACGACCAACGACTACCTCGCTCTGTACAACGTGCTGAAGGGGTACTGAGCGAGCCTCAGGGCTCCTCTCCTCGCGCTGCCAGCAGCTCTGACATCCCGGTCGCTAGCGCGCGCGGCGGCATGTCCACGTCGAGGTGGAGGATCTGCAAGTACGAGGCCTCGTCCCCGCGTAGATCGTCCTCACTCCGGTGTCAGGGCGCGGGCGGCGGCGCCCGTGGTCGCCGCCATGTCGCGCGCCGCGATGTGCGCGAGGTAACCATCGGGGCGCACGAGCAAGAGCGCGTCGCCCGCCAGGCCGTACGCGCGACGAAACGTCCGCGCCGCGTCGGTGAGGACGACATCGTTCGCGCTCCCGGCAGCCTCGATCACCACGCGCTTCAACGCCGCACCGGCGGTCGGCCACGTGAGCCGCCCGAGCTCGGCGGAGGCCGCGGCCCCGTACGCGATGGCCGTGAAGTGCGGTCCTCGAAGGACGTCGAACAGCCTCACGTCGCGCCCGCCGGCATCGCGTAGCACCGCATCCGGCGCGCGGTCGCCGCTCTTCAAGGCCCGGAAACCGGGGTTCCTCGCGCGCGCACGCGTAGGGCCCCCCGCCGGGCAAGGAGGACAGTTGGACAGCTGCAGGTCCGGGGCGGTTGCACCCGGGCAGCGCCGGGGGGTGTGGAGCGGGCGGTTTGGGGGGG
>JAMFST010000813.1 GCA_026225435.1 Labilithrix luteola | reverse complement strand
GGGGATGCTCGGGCAGCCGGGGTCGAGCGGGTCGATCGTGGGCCAGCTGATTCCGGTCGGCACCAGTCCGCGCGGCATCTCGACGACCAGGCGGAGGTCGGTCACGAGGCCGTCCGACTGCTCGAGGAAGAAGGCGCGCTTGTACATCGCGCTGGCCGTGAAGCGGACACCGAGCGGCTGCGTCGAGACGTGGCAGCTGGCGGCGGCGAGCGGGACACCGGCCTCCCTGGCGTTCGCTTCGAGGTCGGTGCGGCGAGTGGCCACCTCCGTGAGGTAGTCGGCGCACAGCGCGGCGACGGCGGGGAAGGCGCGAGGAAAGTCCTTGGCGCCGTCCGCCTCGGCGTCCGCCCGCGCCGTGCGTCCTGTTCCCGCGAGGATCAGACCCGCCCCGAGCAGCCATCCCACGCGCATCGCCCTCGAACGAACGCCGCCGCTGCTCGCTTCCCGCCGTTGCCGCACCGCGCAGCTCGCTGGCTTCGCCGCGCGCACGGCGGAGGCCGCGCAGACCTTCAACGGGAGCTTCCCGCAGGTGGAGCCCGCCGGGACGCCGAGCTCGTACGGGCATCGGGATCCCCGCGAGCGGCACCGGTCCGACGAACCTCGAACATCTCGTTCACCCTCGCCGCGAACCCCGGCTGCGACGTGCCCGGCGCGTCTGGCGATCGCCGTCGTTGTCGGGCGCCTGCGCCGCCGGCGCTGATCCGACCGGTTCCAGGACCGACGAAGCACGCAACTCCGCCGTTCCCTGGCCGAACGGCGGGCATGACCGATCTGTCCCCCGTGGATTCGCGCCGCTCGTCCGGCGCGGACTCCGGTCCGTCGTCGGCACGTCTCCCGCCGCCTGCGATCCCGGCCGCGTCGTCCGGTCCGGCGGAGCGATCCGCGGCGGCGGCGGCCTACGACCGGATCATCGGCCAGGCGCCGAGCACCGCCGCGCGCCCCGGCTCGCTCGCGGTCTTCCTCGCGCACAACGCGCCCCTCTCCGAGGCCGCGCGCACCGCGAAGGTGCAGGCGGGGCTGGACGCCTTTCGCGATCGCGCCAGTGGCCCCTACGCCGCGGAAGGGCGCGCGGTCTACGTCGCGCCGCAGTTCGCCATGGGGGGTGGAGCGGTCCACCCGCTGGCGAAGGACTTGATGGCGGTCGCCGCGGCGGCCAAGCCCACCTCGCTGGCGCGCTTCGTCGGCGACATCCAGGTGGGGCGGGGCACGCCGGAGCACGTGGCACAGCTGACGCAGGCGCTCATCGACGCCGGCAAGCTCCCCGCGGGCACGCCGGACAACCTGGTGGGGCGAATCCACCAGATGCAGTGGCGTTACGGCGTCGGCTTCGATTGCGCCGGCTACACGCAGCAGGCGGTCGCCTCCGCGGCGGGGCAGGCTCGCGGCGCCGTCTTCCCGAACGATCTGACCGGCGCCATCTCGTTCGCGCGCATGCAGAAGCTCCCGTTCACCAGCGCGCGCGCCGGCGACATGTTCGTCCTCGACCCTCCTCCCGGCGAGGACGTCGGCCACAAGACGGCGGTGTACGCGCACACGACGGTCACCCCCGAACAGGCGAGCGCCGAGCTCCTCGCCGGGGGCGCCCGGCCGTTCCAGGTCTCCGACTTCGGGGCCGGCGGGCCGGTCCATCGCTACCAGCTCGACGCGTCCTGGGGCGCCGGTCCCAACGGCGATATCCACGGCGGCTACCGCCGGGAGACCGCGCTGTACAACGAGAGCACCGGCATGTGGGCCTGGCGCGAGCCGACGAGCGGGAGCGTGCGGGTGACGCCGCTCCCCTACAATCACCCCATCGACGGCGCCTACCGCCCGCGCACGACGATGTGACTCTCCTCGCGCGGCGGGATCAGCTCGAGCACCAGCTTCCTCGTCCGCGGATCGAAGGTCACGGTCGTCGCCGAGCGCTCGCACTCCCAGTTGGTCGCGTTCACGCAGGCGGTCTTCCCCTCGTGGGTCGCGCCGCCCCCCTCGTGGATGTGGCCGAACAGGTGGAGCGGCGGCTGGATCTCGCGGATGCGGGCGAGCAGATCCTTGTCACCGTAGCGCCCCTCCGTCGACGAGCTATCGCCGTGACCGAAGGGCGGACCGTGGGTGACGAGGACGTCCACGTCGGCGGGGATCTGCGCCCAGATGGCGGCGAGCTCGGCGCCCGGGTCCGCGAGGAACGCCCAGTCCATGAACGTCGGCGTCCACGGGCTGCCGTAGAAATGGACACCGTCGATGATCGTCGCCTCGTCCTGCAGGTAGGTCACCCCCGGCGGCACCAGGGCGCGCGCCACGGCGGGATCGTCCTGGAACGCGCGGTCATGGTTGCCGGCGACGAGGATCTTGCGCTCGTGCGGCAGGTCGCCGAGCCACTTCATCGCCAGGGCCACCTCCGCGAGATTCCCCTGCCGGCAGAAGTCGCCCGCGTGGATCAGCACGTCGCCGTCGGGCACGTGGAGATCGCGGTGGAAGAGGTGCGTGTCGGCGAGGGCGACGATGCGCATGGTCGGTGCAGGCGAGCGTACACGGCGGCCGGACGCCTGGTACCCTCGCCGCGCCATGAACCAGGATCTCCGCGGGAAGAACGCGCTCATCACCGGCGCCAACACCGGCATCGGCAAGGTCACCGCCGAGGTGCTCGCCTCGCGCGGGGCGCGCGTCGTGCTCGCCTGTCGCTCGCGGGAGAAGACCGAGCCGGTGGTGGCGGCCATCCGCGCCGCCGGCGGAGACGCCTCGTTTCTCCCGCTCGATCTTGCCGATCTGGCCACCGTCCGTTCCGCCGCCGCCGAGGTGCTGGCGCCGGGCGAGCCGCTCCACCTGCTGATCAACAACGCCGGCCTGGCGGGCGTGCGCGGCGCCACCAAGCAGGGGCTGGAGATCACCTTCGGCACGAACCACCTCGGCCACTTCCTCCTGACCAAGCTGCTCCAGCCGGCGCTCGTGGCGGCCAGCGGAGCGCGGGTGGTGAACGTCGCCAGCCAGGCGCACGGCTCGGTGAAGGCGATCGACTGGGCCGCGCTCGAGCGCCCCGCTGAGGGACGGGTCGGCCTCAAGGAGTACGGCGTGAGCAAGCTCGCCAACATTCTCTTCACCACCGAGCTGGCGCGCCGGCAGCAGGCGGCCGGTAGCGGCATCCACGCCTACTCGCTGCACCCCGGCGTCGTCGCCAGCGACGTCTGGCGCGCGGTGCCCGCTCCGCTCCGCGCGGTCATCAAGCTCTTCATGCTCTCCAACGAGGACGGCGCGAAGACCACCTTGTATTGTGCAACATCCTCCGCGGCAGGCGCCGAGAACGGCCTCTATTACGACAAGTCGCGCGTCGCGAAGCCGAGCCGGCTCGCCGAGGATACGGCGCTGGCGGGCGAGCTGTGGTCGCGCAGCGAGGCCTGGAGCGAGCGCGCCTAGCCTGAACGCCGCCGCCGGCTCAATCGCGCGCTGCGTCTTTTGAGGTACAGTGCGCGCCGCTCATGACCGAAACCGACTTCCGTTTCCTGCGCGCGTGCCGATCTCAACCGGTCGACTGCACCCCGGTGTGGTTCATGCGCCAGGCCGGCCGCTACATGCCGGAGTACCGCAAGCTGCGCGAGAAGTACTCGCTGCTCGACCTCTGCAAGCGCCCGGAGCTGTCCACCGAGGTGACGCTCCAGCCGCTCCAGCTGGGGATCGACGCGGCCATCCTCTTCGCCGACATCCTCCTTCCGCTCGAGCCGATGGGCGCCCCCTTCGAGTTCGCCAAGGGGGAGGGGCCAGTCATCCACTCGCCCATCGCCAGCCGCGCGCAGATCGACGCGCTCCGGATCGTCGATCCCCACGAGGGGCTTGGCTACATCATGGAGTCGATCAAGAGCATCCAGCGCGCGCTCTGCGGCAAGGTGCCGCTCATCGGCTTCGCCGGCGCGCCGTTCACGCTCGCCAGCTACCTGGTGGAAGGGGGCAAGTCGGCGCACTTCGTGAAGACGAAGAAGCTGATGTACGGCGATCCCGAGTCCTGGCACCTGCTGATGAAGAAGCTCTCGGAGACCGTGCGCCTGTACCTGCGCGCGCAGATCGAGGCGGGCGCCGACGTGGTGCAGCTCTTCGATTCGTGGATCGGCCAGCTCTCGGGGGAGGACTACGCCGAGTACGTGCAGCCGCACGTCTCGTACATTTTGCAGGACATCATGACGATGGGGAAGCCGGTGATCCACTTCGGCACCGGCACGCAGGCGCTCCTGCGGCAGCAGCGGGCCGCCGGTGGAACCGTCCTCGGGATCGACTGGCGCACGCCGCTGGCGGAGGGCTGGGAGCGCGTCGGTCACGATCGCGCCGTGCAGGGGAACCTCGATCCCACGGTGCTCTTCGCGCCGTGGCCGGTGGTGGAGAAGCACGTCCTCTCGGTGCTCGAGGCGGCGGCCAACCGCCCGGGGCACATCTTCAACCTCGGGCACGGCATCCTGCCGGAGACTCCGGTGGACACCGTGAAGCGAGTGGTCGATCTGGTCCACGAGCGCAGCGCGCGCGCATGAGCGGTTCTCCGGACGCGGTGGTCCTGGTCAGTCACGGGACGGTGGACTCCGTCGACGAGCTGCCGGAGTTCCTCGAGAACATCCGCCACGGCCGCCCGGCCGAGGAGAGCGTGCTCGCGGAGGTGCGCCGGCGCTACCAGGCGATCGGCGGTGCCTCGCCGCTCAACACCATCTCGCGCGCGCTGGCCGCCAAGGTCGAACGCCAGCTCGGGGTTCCCACGCGGATGGCCGGTCGCCTGTGGGCGCCGTACGCCAAGGACGTGATGGCCGAGCTGGCGGCGAAGGGCGCGAAGCGGATCGCGCTGGTGCCGCTGGCGCAGCACTCGGCCAAGGTCTACGCCGACGCGGCCCGTCCGGCAGCCGAGGCGCTGGGGGTCGAGCTGCGCGCGGCGGCCAACTGGGGGCAGGAGCCGGCGCTGTTGCAGGCGTACGCCGATCGCGTGACCGCGGCCGTCGGTGAGCTGTCGCCGGAAGCGCGCGCCACGACCACGCTGGTGTTCACCGCGCACAGCCTGCCGACCTTCGTCATCGACGCCGGCGATCCCTACGAGCGCGAGCTCCGCGCCAGCGTCGAGGGGGTGCAGGCTCGCTTGCCCGCGGGGATGCCGGCGTCGCGCGTCGCCTTCCAGAGCCAGGGGATGAGCGGTCCCGGCCCGGGCGGCAAGCCGATGACCTGGCTCGGCCCGGATCTGCCGACCACGCTCGACGAGCTGAAGGCGCAGGGGACGCGGCACGTGCTCGTCGCCCCCATCGGCTTCCTCGCCGACCACGTGGAGATCCTCTACGACCTCGACATCGAGGCGACCAAGTGGGCCGAGGAGCGCGGCATGACCCTCTCGCGTACGCGCTCGCTGGGCGACGACGATGATCTCGCGCAGGTGGTGAGCGGCCTGGCGCGCGCGCTGCTCGCGTCCTGAGCGGAGACGACGCATGGCGACGCTGAAGGTGGTGATCATCGGCGCCGGCATCACCGGGCTCGCCACGGCGCACGCGCTCGAGGAGGCGACCGGCGGGCACCCCTGCGAGATCACCGTGCTCGAGGCGGCCGACCGTCTCGGCGGCACCTTGCGCAGCGACCGTGTGCCTTCGGCGAACGGCGACCTCTTGCTCGACGTCGGCGCCGACGGGTGGGTCGCGAGCAAGCCGCACGCGACCGCGCTGGCGAAGAAGGTGGGGCTGGGCGATCAGCTCATCGAGACCATCCCGGACAACCGCGGCCTGTACCTCGCGTGGAATGGCAAGCTGCGGCGGATGCCCGAGGGGCTGGTGCTCGGCGTGCCCACGCGCTGGAAGCCGGTGCTCGAGAGCGATCTGTTCAGCGCCGCCGGCAAGGCGCGCATGCTCCTCGAGCCGTACATTTATCCACGCTCGGGGCGGAGCGACGAGTCGATCGTCTCCTTCATCACGCGGCGACTCGGGGCGGAGCTGGCCGAGCGGGTGGGCACGCCCCTGCTGGGCGGGATCGTCTCCGGTGACGCGGCGGAGCTGTCGATCCGCGCCACCTTTCCTCAGCTGGTGGAGGCGGAGCGGACGCACGGTTCGCTGGTGCGCGCCGCCCGGGCGACGCGTGCCGCGGCGGAGGCGGCGC
>JAMFST010000812.1 GCA_026225435.1 Labilithrix luteola | reverse complement strand
CTCGAGGCCGCGCTCAAGGGTGCCCAGGAGATCGGCTTCACCGTCCTGTCGATCACCCTGTCGCTCATCGCCGTCTTCATCCCCATCTTGCTCATGGGGGGCATCGTCGGGCGCCTCTTCCGCGAGTTCGCCGTCACGCTGTCGGCGGCGATCTTGATCTCCATGCTGCTGTCGCTGACCACGACGCCGATGCTCTGCTCGCTGCTGCTCAAGCCGCACGAGGAGCGCGGGCACGGGCGCCTCTATCGCTTCAGCGAGGGGATCTTCCTCAAGCTGTCGTCGGCTTACGAGCGCAGCCTGCACTGGATCCTGCACCACCACGCGCGCCCCGTGCTGCTCGTCTTCGTGCTCACCATCGGCCTCACGGTCTTCTACCTGCGGCGCGTGCCCAAGGGGTTCTTCCCCCAGCAGGACACCGGCGTGGTCATGGGCGGGATGCAGGGGCCGCAAGACGCGTCCTTCACCAAGATGAACGGGGCGCTGCAACGGGCCATCGCCATCGTGCGCGCCGATCCGGGGGTGCAGAACGCGGTCGGCTTCACCGGCGGCCAGGGGGCCTCGAACGGCGGCTTCATCTTCATCGCGCTCAAGCCGCTGGACCAGCGGGGCACGAGCGCCACGGACATCGTCAATCGCCTTCGCCCCAAGCTCGGCACCATCCGCGAGGCGCAGATCTTCCTCCAGGCGGCGCAGGATCTCCGCATCGGCGGCCGGCAGGCGAACGCGCAGTACCAGTACACGATGCAGGCCGACACCACCGCGGACCTGAAGGCTTACGTGCCCCAGCTGACGGCGCGGATGAAGAAGCTCACGGGCATCACCGACGTGAACTCCGATCTGCTGGCCGGCGGCCTCGAGACGTACGTGACCTTCGACCGCGTCACCGCCGCGCGCCTGGGGATCACGCCGTCGGACATCGACGACGTCCTCAACTACCAGTTCTCCCAGGCCGAGCCGTCGACCATCTACAAGGCGCTGAACCAGTACCACGTGGTCCTCGAGGCGCAGCCGCAGCTCACCACCGGCCCCTCCGCGCTCGACGACACCTACGTGCAGACCAGCAGCGGGACCGTGCCGCTCGGCGCCATCGCCACCTACGGGCCGCGCACCGGGCCGCTCTCGGTGAACCACACCGGGCTCTATCCGTCGTCCACCATCTCGTTCAACCACGCCCCCGGCTTCGCGCTGGGCGACGCCACCGCGCAGATCCACCAGCTAGAGAACGAGCTACGCATCCCCAAGAGCGTGCACGGCACCTTCTCCGGGACCGCGCAGCAGTACCAAGCGTCGCTCGACTCCGAGCCGCTGCTGGTCGCCGCCGCCATCTTCGCCGTCTACGTGCTGCTGGGAATCCTCTACGAGAGCTTCCTCCACCCGATCACCATCCTCACCACGCTGCCGTCGGCCGCGCTCGGGGCGGTCATCACCCTCATCCTGTTCGACTCCGACCTGAACGTCATCTCGCTCATCGGGATCATCCTCCTCATCGGAATCGTGAAGAAGAACGCCATCATGATGATCGACTTCGCCCTGCAGGCGGAGCGTGAGCACGGCCTGGGGAGCGAAGAGGCGATCTTCCAGGCCTGCGTGCTCCGCTTCCGCCCCATCCTCATGACCACCGCCGCCGCGCTCTTCGGCGCCGTCCCCCTCGCCTTCGGCAGTGGCATCGGCTCCGAGCTGCGCCGGCCGCTCGGCCTGACGATCATCGGCGGCCTGATCGTCAGCCAGGTGCTCACCCTCTACAGCACACCGGTCGTGTACATGATGCTCGACCGGCTGCGCGCGCGCTTCGTCCCGCGGACGGCGCCGGGGCTGGCAGCATGAGGCTGCTCACTCCGCTCGCCGCCGCGCTGGCGCTCACGCTCGCCGCGTGCAACGTCGGCCCGACGTACAAACGTGCAGACCTGCCCAAGGCACCGGGCGGCTCGTTCAAGGAGAACACCGAGGGGAGCGCCGACGCCCGCGAGGACGGCTGGAGGCAGGCGGCCCCGACGGACACGCTGCCGCGCGGCAAGTGGTGGACGATCTTCGGCGACGCCAACCTGAGCGCGCTCGAGGACCGAGTCGCGCTCGACGACCAGAACATCAAGCAGTCCTTCGAGAACTACCAGGCCGCACGAGCCCTGGTGCGCAACGCGCGCGCCGCCTTGTACCCGCAGATCTCGCTCAACCCGTCCATCACGGGGAGCGGCACCTCCAACGGCTCGGGGGTGCTCTTCGGCCTGCCGCTGCAGGCCTCGTGGGAGCCGGATCTGTGGGGCAAGATCCGCAACACCATCACCCAGCAGGAGAACCTCGCGCAGATCAGCGCCGCCAACCTGGCCAACGAGACGCTGAGCGAGCAGGCCAGCCTGGCGCAGATCTACTTCGAGCTGCGCGAGCAAGACGCCCTCCTCGAGCTCTACGCGCGCACCATCGACAACTACAAGGAGTCGCTCCGCCTCACCCACGTCCTCGCGCGCACCGGCATCGACTCCGAGCAGGACGTCGCTCAGGCCGAGGTCACCTTGCACACCGCCGAGGCGACGGCGACGGCCGTGGCCACCGCCCGCGCGCAGTACGAGCACGCCATCGCGCTGCTCGTCGGCGAGGTGGCCGGCACCTTCACGATCGGACCGCTGCCGCTCGACGTGAGCGTCCCGGCCGTACCGGTCGGCGTCCCCTCGCAGATCCTCGAGCGCCGCCCGGACATCGCCGCCGCCGAGCGAACCATGTCCGAGGAGAACGCGCTCATCGGCGTGGGCAAGGCCGCCTACTACCCCGACGTCACCCTCAACGGATCCATCGGCACGCAGGCGGCCAACGCCGGCAAGCTCTTCTCCGCCAGCTCGAACTACTGGTCCGCCGGTGCCGCCGCGGCGCAGCCGATCCTCGACTGGGGGGCGCGCAAGGCGACCGTCGAGCAGTACGAGGCGCAGTACCGCGCCGCGGTGGCGTCCTACCGCCAGACGGTGCTCAACGCCTTCAAGGAGGTCGAGGACGCGCTGGTCTCCAGCCGCCAGCTCGCCGAGCAGGCCGCCCGCCAGAAGCGCGCGGTGACCTCCGCCGAGACGTACGAGCGGCTGGCGAACACCCGCTACAAGACCGGCGTCGACACGTACCTGAACGTCATCACCGCGCAAACGAGCCTGCTGAACAGCCGGCAGACGCTGGTGACGCTGCAGGCGAACCGGATCATCGCGGCCGTCCAGCTGGTGCAGGCCCTGGGTGGCGGCTGGCACACCGGCGATCTGCCGACCGAGAAAGACACCGCCAAGAGCCCCGACTGAGTCGGGGGAAGTCCGGCACGATCGACGGGCGGTAGACCGCCCGGAGCCTCGTCGCGCCCGCGTGGCGCCGGGACGAGCAGCGAAATCGTGTTGCCAGACGGAGGGATTCGGCTAGGTTGCACGCACTTGCAACTCAGTTACATCAGACCTTCAGTTACTTCAGCATGCCAATGACATCCGTAACAGGATCACGGCTCGCGGCGATGGTGCTCGCCGGGGCGGTGTCCTTCCTCTCCCTCCGCAGCGCGGCGGACACGAT
>JAMFST010000811.1 GCA_026225435.1 Labilithrix luteola | reverse complement strand
TGGCCTTCTCGGCGTGCGAGCCCGCGAGGCTGCGGAAGCCGTCGCGGTCGTTGTAGCGCACCGTCGCCAGGGCGAAGGGGACGTCCGGCGAGGCGCGATCGAAGGACACCGTGTGGATCGACGAGTCGCGGTTCTCGCCCCACTCGGTCCCCAGGCCGGCGCGATCCTCGGGCGCCATCGGAGCCGGCGCGCTGGCGCTCGGCGTGCTGGCCAGCGCGGGCGACACCGACTCTCCCGCGGGCCCCGAGCGCGAGGCGCCTCCGAAGGACGTGGCGCCGGGTGCGGCCACCGCGGATCGCGAGGCGCCGCCGCAGCCGGTCGCGCCGGTGGCCAGAAAGCTGGCGCCCAGGAGCGTCCAGGCGCCAAGCTTCGTCGTCAGGGTCTTCGTTCGGTTCATGATCAGCCTCCGCTCCGAAGAACGAGGGCCGAGCTCCCGCCTTACACCCGGGGAGAGAAAATCGTCGCCAGGCCTCAGGCGAGAATCAGCAGCGCGCTCTTGAGATGCGACTCGCCGCCCGGCGCCGGGGGGAAATCCGCCGGGGTGGCCATCTCGCGGATGCTGGAGACCTCGCGCTTGGCGGCGCGGGCCGCCTCGAAGAGCGTCTTGCGGAAGCGCGCCGCGCTGGTCCCGCGGTGGTTGGTGCAGGCGAGGAGCGCGCCGTGCGGACTCAAGAGAGCGATGACCATGGCGGCGAGCTCCTGGTAATCGCTGGCGGCGACGAAGCGCCGCTTCTTGGTCTTCGAGTAGCTGGGTGGATCGCAGACGATGAGGTCGAAGCGCTCGTTCTTGCTCGCCGCGCGCGCCAGCCAGGCGAAGACGTCCTCGGCCACGAAGCGGTGGGCGCCGGCCATCGGCTGATCGAGCAACCCGGCCGCCTGCAGGTTCTTCCGCCCGCGCTCGAGCGCCACCATGGCCGCGTCCACGCTGGTCGTAGACGACGCGCCCCCCTGCGCCGCGGCGACGGTGAAGGCGCAGGTGTAGGAGAACAGATTGAGCACGCTCTTGCCGCCGGAGAGCTCGCGCACACGGCGCCGGTTGCGGCGCTGGTCGAGGAACACCCCGGTCGACAGCCCATCGCCGAGCGAGACCGAGAGCGGCAGCCCTTCCTCGTGGACGATGAGCGGATCGGGCGCCGGCTCCCCCCGCACCGGCGCGCTCGGCGCCAGGTCGTCGCGGCGCGTGTCGACCAGCAGGTTCGCCTGCTTCGGCCGCACCTTGAGGTACACGCCGGCGAACCCCAGCGCGTGCACCGCGTCGAGCACGCGGGCGCGGCGCTCCGGCTTCTCCCAGGGATCGGCGCTCGCGGCGCTCGCCTCGGCGTTCCCCTCACCGCCGCCGGCGTACAGCTGCACCACCGCGTGCTCGTCGTACACGTCGATTGCCAGCGCCGGCAGACCGTCGCCCCCCTCGTTCACCAGGCGGAACGTGTCGGTGCGCGGGGTGCGATCGGCGGAGTGCCCGAGCGCGTACCGCCGCGCCACCGAGCGGGCCAGCGCGCGGGCGAAGAGCTG
>JAMFST010000810.1 GCA_026225435.1 Labilithrix luteola | reverse complement strand
GCCAGGCCATCCTCGGCGGGGAGGCGGGTATGAATGATGAGAACGAATGTCAGAAGTGAAGCGACTCCTCGGTAGCATCGCGCTCGTCTCGTCCGCTGCCCTCACCGGTTGCACCTCCGAGCTCGCCCCCGCCAAGCCCTTCCCCGAGCTCCCGCCCGGCTCCCCCGGTGCCGACCGCGCCCCTTACCGCGCACCCGAGGTCGGCTGGACGCTCCTCGGCGGTCGCGAGATCGGCAGCGCGCGTGACCGCGAGATGTTCGTCCTCACCGACACCCCCGAGTGCGAGGAGATCCGCGTCGCGGTGACCCGCGGGCAGGCGGAGGTGACCGATCTCGGGATCAGCTTCGTCGACGGCCGGCGCTTCGAGCCGCACGGCCCGATGGTCTTCGACGCGCTCCACCGCGAGCACGTGCTGCGCATCCCCGGCGGTCGCCGTCAGGTCAGTCAGATCGACTTCCGCGTCCGGCGCACGGCCGAGGAGCCGCTCGAGGTCGCCGTCTCGGGTCGCTGATCAGTCCTCGTCTTCGCGCCCTTCCTCGCGGGCGCGCGCGACGAGCTCGACCCAGGTGGCCTCGGGGTGCGGCCACGAGCCGCTCCGGTCGATGACTCGCCCGGTGGTGACGTCTATCGGGAGGTTCGCCTCGATCGGATAGAAGCGGTTGTGCGCGGCGATGAGCTCGTTCAGCGTGGCGAAGCGCCGCTTGCGCGACGAGTACGCCGGCGGACCGGCGAGGCCGCGCACCCGCTCGTCGAGGCCGACGGTGAAGTTGCGCGGCGCGATGGCGCTCTGCAGTGCGGAGTCCGGCGGCTTCGCAGCGCGACGCGACACCCGCACATTGTGGAGCGCCGCGCCGGATCTCGTCAACGCGACGGCGCGTGCAGCGGGATCTGATCGGCGAGGACGAGCGAGGTGCGCCGCTCGACGCTGCCGGTGCGGACGACGAGCGCGAGCGACTTGCCCGCGGGCAGCTCGCGCAGCGCGATACGCCAGTCGTACAGCCGCCGTCGCTTGGTCGGCACGCCGTCGATGGAGACGATCTCGTCGCCGACGCTGAGCCCGGCGCTCTTGGCCGGTCCGTCGGGCACCACGTCCTCGATGCGCAGGCCGCCCTGCGCCTGGTTGATCCACATGCCCGAGCGGTCGTAGTCGTCCGGCTTGCCCGCGGTCGCGTTGGGGACGAGGTACATCTTCTTCGCGTCGTAGTCGAAGGTGACGGCGAAGCGCTTGAGCACGCCGCCGCCGAGGTTGCCCGACTCGGCGTCGCTGGCGAAGGCCCCCTTGGTGCCGCTCGACAGCTCGGTCGCGACGTCCTTCACCGCGAGGTCGCCGAGGACCAGCGTGCCGGTGCGCGCCTCCTGCGCGCGATGCGGACCGCCCGCGCCCCAGCCACTGATGCTCTCCGGCGCCGGGTGGTAGCGGTTGATCAGATCATGCTCCTTCACGAAGGGGGAGTTGAGCGTCAGCGACGAGCGCGAGCCGGTGTCCACCGACAGGCGCACCGGCATGCCGTCGAGCGTCCCTTCGATCGTGGGGATGCGGTCGGCCTGCTCGAAGGGGACCACGTGCGCGCCGGCCGGCGGCTGGAACTTCGCCGGATCGGTGAGCGTGAGCATGTGCTTCGCGTAGTCGACGGTGACGCGGAAGCGACGGAAGATCTCGTACCCGACGACGCCATCGGCTTCGGTCCCTTCGAGGCTGCCGAAGTCGAGCGCGTCGGTGACGTAGAGCACCGGCTTGGCGAGGATGGCGCCTCCGAGGCGGATCTCGTCGGCATTGGCCAGGCCGAGATCCGGCGCCTCGTCTCCGACACCATGGGTGGCGAGCTTGCCCACGGCGGTGACACCGAAGCGCTTCGCTGCCCTGGGCGAGACGATGTTCACGCCGCCGGTGTCGACGAGGAAGCGGGCGCGTTTTCCGTTGACCGAGCCCGCGGCGTAGATGTGATTGTTGATCAGCTCGAAGGGGACACGAGCGACGCCCGACGGATCGGCGATGCGCGCGACCGCCGACATGGCGGGCATGGCGAAGAGGCTGTCGGCAGGCGCCGCGATGGCAGCGACTCGCTCGAAGCGCACCTCTACCCGGTCGCGCGGATCGGTGCGTCCCGCGGGATCGGTGCTGTCGGTGATGGCGTGGAAGGGGACGAGGCGATCGCCGACGCGCCGGTAGTCGTCGGACACCGTGGTGACGGTGTTGCCGCCCTGACGGGTGACCGTCTTGCCGAGGAGCCCGGTCGAGGCGTCGAACCACAGCGTCGCCGGCTTGCCGCCGGTGGGCGTCACCTCGATCACGTCCCAGCCGTGCCCCGCCTCGTCGCGTCGCTGCGGCGCGCTGGCGACGGCGCCGCCGAGATCCGCCTGGAACATCGCCGTGCTCGCGAGCCACGCGTTGGTCCGGGCGATGGCGCGCGCCTCGGGCGCGTCGAGCGCGGCGACCTCGCCTCCGGGATCGCTGCGCCACGCGTGCGTGCCGTCGAAGCCGTCGGCGCCGCGCATCGGACCGAGCTCGTAGTGGTCCACCGAACGCCCGCGGTCGTCCTGCGTCACGGTCAGCGGACCGGACAGCCCGCCGGTGCTCATCGTGCCGTGCTCCTCCAGCGTCTGCGGGCGATCCCACGCCGCGCCACCGCTCGCCTCCTTGTAACGCGCGAACACCGCCCCCGCCGTGGGCTGCGGCGCGGGCGCGACCGTCGCGTTGCTCGAGGCGATCGGCGTCTCGCCGGTGCCGTTGACGACGTCCGGTGCGGGCGCCGACGCGCACCCGGCGACGGCGGCTGAGGTGGAGAGCAGCAGAAGGAGACCGAGGTTGGTGCGCATCGACTCCAGATGTCGCACGAGCGGGGCGCGAAATTTCAGGCGTCGATCACCAGATCGGTGATCGCGTGCGCCTGGCAGGCGAGAACCAGGTGCTTCTTCCGGTCCTGCTCGTCGAGCGCGTCCTGCACGCCCATGGTCACGCGCCCCTCGATGAGGCGCGTCTTGCATTGCCCGCAGATCCCCGAGCGGCACTCGAAGGGGAGCTCGATGCCGGCGTCCTCCGCCGCCTCGAGCACGCTCTGCCCGCCGACGATCTCGGTGCGCGTGCCGGAGCGGGCGAAGCGCAGGGCGAAGACTCCGTCCACGAGAGGGCCGCCGCCGACCTGGTCCGGCAGCGAGACGAACGCCTCGGTGTGGATGTGGTCGTCGGGGATGCCGAGACCGCGCAGCAGCGACTGGACGGTCGCCATCATCGCTTCGGGACCGCACAGGTAGATGGGCAGCCGCTCGAGATCGGGGATGCTCCTTCGCAGGAGAGCGAGCGAGATGCGCCCGCGCGCGCCGGTCCACCCGGGGCTCCCGTCACCGGTCAGCGTGACGACCACGTGCAGCCGCGGAGTTGTCGCCTGCAGCGCCGCGAGCTCGCGCGCGAAGACGACGTCGACGGCTTCGCGCGCCGAGAGGATCACGTACACGTCGCCCGCCCACGCGCGATCGGCGAGGTAACGGACCATCGCCATGAGCGGCGTGATGCCGACGCCGCCGCCGATGAGCGCCACGCTGCTCGCCCCCTCGCTACCGGTGAACACGAAGCGCCCCGCCGGCGCCGACACCTGCAGCCGCGCCCCTTCCTTCACCGTGTCGTGCAGGTGGCGCGAGGCGACGCCCTTTTCCTCGCGCTTCACGGTGATCTCGCAGGCGCCCGCGAGGGTCGGCGACGAGGCGATGGTGTACGAGCGATTCACGCGCCGCCCGCCGATGGTGAGCGCGAGGTTCAGGTACTGCCCCGGCTGATGCTCGAAGGGGAGCGCGCCGCCGCCGGCAGCACCGACAGCGCCCAGGCGGAAGGTGCGGACCTCCGGCGTCTCCTGCACCACGCGCAGCACCTCGAGCTCGCCGGACCAGAACGCGCGCCGCCGCGGCACGAAGCTCGCGAGGATCTTCCGCTCGCGGGCGTGCTGGCGATCGACGACGAAGAACAACGGGCGCAGGGCGAGCAGCAGCGCGAGCGCCGCGGCGAAGGCGAGCGGCTGCCGTACATCGGCCTTCACCGACAGGTAGTAATGCAGCGCGCCGAGCGCGGTCGCCAGGTACGCCAGGCGATGGAGCGCCTTCCACCGCTTCGCGCCGAGCCACGTCACCATGCGGTCCGCCGACGTCAGCACCAGCGGCACGAGCAGGACGAGCCCCGCGGCGCCGATCTGCAGGTAACGGCGCACGAGGATCTCGTGGACCGTCGAGGAGACGCTGCCGGCGCGGTCGAAGACGAAGAAGACGGTGAAGTGGACGCACAGGTAGAAGAACCCGGCGAGCCCGAGCGAGCGTCGGAGCGCGATGAGCTGCGGCCGGTCGGTGAAGCGCCGCAGCGGTGTGACCACCAGGGTGATCACGAGGAAGATCAACCCGAGCAGCCCGGTGGTGTGGAGGACGTACTTGACCGCGTCGGCGCCGAGCTCGTGGCGCCACGCGTCCCAGCCGAGGAGGGCGGTGGGGATGGCGGCGTTGACGACGACCAGCCAGCGGCCGAAGCGGACGTCGACGACGGCGCTCGAGCCACGCGGCGGAGATGCCGACGCGGCGAGGTCAGAAGTCGGCACGGAGATCCATCCCGCTGTACAGATGTGCCACCTGCTCGGCGTAGCCGTTGAACGGCAAGGTGCGGCGCCGGCCGCTCTCCCCGATGCGCTGCTCGGTCGCCTGGCTCCAGCGCGGGTGATCGACCGCCGGGTTCACGTTGGCGAAGAAGCCGTACTCGCGCGGGGCGGTGAGGTTCCAGGTCGAGGGCGGCTCCTCCGCCGTGAGCGAGATCTTCACGATCGACTTGATCCCCTTGAACCCGTACTTCCACGGCACCACCAGGCGCACCGGTGCGCCGTCCTGCGGCGGCAGCTCGCGGCCGTACATTCCTGTAGCGAGCATGGTGAGCGGGTGCATCGCCTCGTCGAGGCGCAGCCCTTCGGTGTACGGCCAGCGCAGCACGCGCGACGTCTGCCCCGGCATGCGCGAGGAGTCCCACAGCGTCTCGAAGGCGACGTACTTCGCGCCCGGCAGCGGCTGCACCGCCTCGAGCAGCTTGGACAGGGAGAAGCCGGCCCAGGGGATGACCATCGACCACGCCTCTACGCAGCGCATGCGGTAGACGCGCTCCTCCCGCGGCGCGAGGGCCACGAGCTCGGGCAGGGTGAAGGTGTGCGGGTTCTTCACCAGCCCGCCGACCGCCAGCTTCCACCCGGTGGTGACGAAGCCGGCGGCCTTCTGCGCGACGTCCTCCTTGTCGGTCGAGAACTCGTAGAAGTTGTTGTAGTGCGTCGCCGACTCGAAATCGGTCTGCTCCTCGTCTGCCACCACGAAGCCGCTTGCTGATCCGGAGGGGGCCGCCACCAGCCCGTCGAGCCTGGCCGTCCGTGCGCCGCCCGACGACGGATCGTTGAGCTTGCGGTACAGCCACCCCGTCCCCGCTGCGGTCGCCGCGAGGATCCCGCCGCGCATGAGCGTCCGCCGGTTCATGTACAGACCGCGCGG
>JAMFST010000809.1 GCA_026225435.1 Labilithrix luteola | reverse complement strand
CATCGGCGTGTCGCGCGCCCGGCTCGCCCCGTTCTTCGCGCTCGTGGCGTCGGTCGCGTCGGTCGTCGTCGTCGCGTGCGGGAGCAGCCAACCCCCGTTGCTCCTCCTCGACCCACCGAGCGCAGGAGACGGCGGCGCCGGCCTTGCGCCCCCGTCCGGTGCAGGCAGCGGAGGATCCACCGCCGGTGACGGCGGCGACAGCGGCGACAGCGACGGTGGCTTGAGCGCGCTCCTGGCCTCGATCGACGGCGGCGACGACGGATGCAGCGCGGCCGCGAAGCTGGTCTACCTGATCGACGAGGACGCGACGCTCCACGCCTTCCTCCCCTCGACGCTGGGCTTCGCCACCATCGGCACGCTGCACTGCCCGGCGGCGGCGGGGGCGTACCCCAACTCGATGGCCGTCGACCGCAGCGCCACCGCGTGGGTCAACTACACCAGCGGCGAAATCTTCCGCGTGTCGACGATCGACGCGAGCTGCCAGGCGACGTCGTTCGTCCCCAACCAGGGTGGCCTCGGCGTGCGGTACGGGATGGGCTTCGTGAGCAACACCGCCGGCTCGTTCGACGAGACGCTCTACATCGTGGGCTCCGACGGCGGCCTCGCGCGGCTCGATACGACCTCGCTAGCCCTCACGTTCATCGGCGACTTCCCTGGAGCTCTGGCCGCCACCGGGGGCGAGCTGACGGGTACCGGTGCGGGGGCCTTGTACGGGTTCTTCGAGACAGACCCGGCGACGCTCGCGCAGATCGACCCGTCCAGCGCTGCGACGACGAGCCCCGAGACACTCACCGGCGTGAGCACGGGCGAAGATTTTGCTTTCTCCTTCTGGGGCGGCGACTTCTGGTTCTACACCGCCGCCACCGGGCAGACGACCAACGTCACGCGCCTCGCCGCATCGACCGACGGCGGCCTCACGGTCGTCGCGAGCAACATCGGCTTCGCCGTCGACGGTGCCGGCGTCTCGACGTGCGCACCGACGACGATGCCCCGGTAGAGCGGAGCTCCTTGCGCTAGGCGGCTTCGCTCGATCAGTGACGGCGCTTGCCGAGGATGCCGTCCAGGTAGACCGTCGCGCCGAGCGAGACGAGGCGGTTGTGCCCCTCGTAGCGCCCGTTGTTGACCGCCGGATAGGGCGTGCCGGCCGAATCGCTGGTGCTGCCTTGCTCGGCGCCGTTGATCGGGCGGAGCGAGCCGCTCGAGACGGTCCGCGCGGAGTCCCAGACCTCGGCGTACGCGACGTTGAACTCGAACGGATTCACCTTGAAGCCCACGCCGAGCGTGCCCGCCGTCTTCGCGAGCGTGTCGAAGTCGAGGCGCGTCCACGTTGGATCCGTGGAGGACGAGTCGTGATAGACGCCGGCGCGGAGCACGAGGATCGTCTTCCTCGGCAGCGGGATGTTGTACGCGCCGCCAAAGCGGATGCTCCACGTGTCGTGGTAGCCCTGCATGTCGATGAAGTTGATGTTCGTCAGGTTCACGCCGGGCGGAGGATTCGTCGCGTTGAGCTTCGGGATCGCGACGTCGAAGCCGCCGCTCTGCGCGGCGCCCCAGTTCTCCCACGTGCCGTCGATCTCGACGTCCGCACGCTCGAAGACGCTCTCGTCCGACTTGTGCTCGAGGAACGAGTAGCGCGCGCCGAAGCGGAGCTGCGTCGGGAGCCGGACGGTGAAATCCACCGGCGACGGCGCGAACACCGTGTTCGGTGAGACGCGCGGCGTCTGCGTGCTCACGTCACCCGTCGTGTCGATCTTCACCGGGCCGCGAACGTTCACGCCGAGCGAGACCTGCTTCAGCGGACGCGCGAGCACGCCGAAGCTGGCGGTGACCGCGGTGCCGCTGGAGTCGATCGTCGAGCGCGTGTCGCACGGTGCATATTCGTCGTTCGCGCACTGACCGGCCCCTGTGCCATGCGGGACCGCGTCGGTCAGCGCAACCCGGCTGACGTGCACGCTCGCGATCGTGTAGTGCAGCGCGACGCCGAGATCGAGCCATGGCAGCGCGCGCACGGCCGCGGCCGCGGTCGCGAAGATGAGCTGCGGATGATTCTCGACGATGTCGTAGCGCGCCGGGTTCGGCGCGTAGCCGAGGCTCTGCGGGAACGT
>JAMFST010000808.1 GCA_026225435.1 Labilithrix luteola | reverse complement strand
CAGGTGACGTGCGGCAAGTGCGGCGCCGTCCAGCCGGGCGGGAAGTTCTGCGCCGAGTGCGGCACCACGCTCGCCGTCCAGAAGCGCTTCTGCGGCGGCTGCGGCGGCGAGCTGGCTCCAAACGCGAAGTTCTGCGCCAACTGCGGGACCGCGGCGACTCCGACCGCCTAGCGACGCGTAGCGGAGCGACCGCGTGGGCCCCGAGCCGGCTTTGCTGGTCGGGGCGGGGCGGCGCGTGCCCCCCGGGGACAAAGTGAGAGGGCCTGACGACCCTTTGTCGTCAGGCCCTTGCGAAAAACGGGTCGGAAGAGGCATCCTTGGGCTGACCCGTGGCCAAGCAGACGCTCCTCCTCGTGGACGCCGACGCGCGAAGCGTTCGCCTTCTCGAGGTCAACCTGCGCAAGGCCGGCTACAGCGTCACCACCGCGGTGGACGGCCAGGACGCGCTCGAGAAGCTCGAGCTGTCGGTGCCGGCGCTCGTCCTCGCCGACACGCACCTGCCGAAGATCGACGGGTACGGTCTGGTTCGCCGCATGCGCGATCGGCCGGAGTGGGCCGCCATCCCGGTCATCTTCGTCAGCGCGCAACGCTCCATCGAGGACCGCATCCGCGGTCTCGAGCTCGGCGTCGACGACCACCTGGCCAAGCCGGTGTTCGTGCGCGAGCTGCTGTCGCGCGTGGAGCTGGTGCTCGCTCGACAGACCCAGGAGTCCTTCGCCACGCAGCGGCGTCACTCCGAGGGGAGGACGCAGTTCTCCGGCTCGACGGCTGACATCACCGTCGTCGACCTCCTGCAGACCTTCGAGGTGTCGCGCAAGAGCGGCGTGGTGCACCTCACGCGGCGCGAGCAGACCGCCGCGGTCTACTTCCGCGACGGGAAGGTCATCGACGCCGAGCTCGGCGGGCTGCGCGGCGAGGACGCCATCTACCGCGCGCTCATCTGGAGCGAGGCGAGCTTCCAGGTCGAGTTCTGCGAGGTCACCGGCGAGGACGTGGTCGGCACGCCGACGCAGGGCATCCTCATGGAAGGGATGCGCCGGCTCGACGAGTGGGAGCGGCTCATCGAGCAGCTGCCGCCGCTGAACGTCGTCTGCGACATCGACTCGGCGAGCCTGACCGAGCGGCTCAACGAGATCCCCGACGAGCTGAACGCGGTCTTCCGTCTCTTCGACGGGCAGCGCACGCTGTTCGAGATCATCGAGGCCTCGCCGTTCGAGGACACCTCCACGCTGGAGACCATCTCCAAGCTGTACTTCGAGGGGCTCATCCTCCTGCGCAACGACCCGCCGCCGCAGCCGATCTCCGGCGGTCACGCGGCCGCGCAGCCGCTGTCGTCGTTCGCGCCGCCCGAGCAGACGCCCACGGCGCCGCTGGTCGCGCTGTCGCCGTCGGCTGTCGATGAGGACGAGGACGACGACACCGAGCAGGACGACAACCTGCTGATCGAGGAGGTGCCGGCGTCGATCCCGGTGGTCGTCTCCAAGCCGGTCGCCCCCGTGTCGTCGATCCCGCCGCCGCTGCCTCCGCGCGCGATGACGAACAGCTCGCGCCGGCCGCCGCCGATGCCGTCGAGCTCGCCGAGCACGTCGGAGCTGGCGCGCGCGGTGGCTTCCGTTCCGCCCGTCCCGCCGTTGCCGCAGGTCGACGAGGCGCACAGCTTCGCCTCGGCGAGCCAGTCTCCGCCGCCGGCGCCGGTG
>JAMFST010000807.1 GCA_026225435.1 Labilithrix luteola | reverse complement strand
CCACCGCCTGCAGCGGCGCGGGCCAGGGCGGTCTGCACGACACCATCGAGCAGGGGAGCCCGACGACCAGCCAGAGCGCCGGCACGTCCGCAGCGACCGACGGCGGCGCCGGCGCTCCGCAGCCGACGGTGGGCAGCGCCGGACGACCGGCCGACCAGTTCAAGACCAGCGCGCAGCTCGTGGCCGCCATCACCACCTGCTTCGGCAGCGGCGTCACCACCGTCACCGCCGCCATGGTGCAAAGCGCCGCTGGCACCAGCGTGACGGGGTTCCTCTCCCCCACCGACTTCGCCGCCGGAGACGACGTCATCGCCAAGCAGGTCCTCGTCTTCGACGGCGATCCGGAGGTCGCACGCACCGGCGTGCGCAACGACACGGTCTCGCTCCCGCTCCTGGCTGCGCTGCAGAACGTCGGCAACGTCGTGGGGGACAACTGCGCCGCTTCGTTGAGCAGCGCCGTCGACGCGGGCGCCGCCTCGGCGACCTCTCCGTGCGCCTGCTCCACCCACGACACCGCGCTCGCCATGCTCGCCCGCTGTCTCCCCTCGGTCGACCCGAGCGCGTACGCGTCGGTCGTCGACGGCTTCGCCACCGCCTGCGCCGCCGACGACGCCGCGGCGGTCGCCTCCCTCGTCGCGTCCACCACCTTCGGAGCTCAGTGAGCCGCCCATGAGCCTCTCCCGTCGTCAGGTGCTCGGTGGTCTGCTCGCGGGCGGTGCAGCAGCCGGCGCCAGCGCCATCGGTCTCGCCCCTGCTCCCGATCGCCGCGGCAGCGCCGCCTTCGCCCCCAGCGGCGCCGTCGACGCGAGCCTGCTCAACACCCGTGACGCGCACCGCCTGCTCGTCGCCACCCGCCGCCTCGGCCGGCGCATCCAGCTGGGGAGCACCGCGCGCGCCGACGTCCTGCCCGACGGCGGCGCCGACGCCAACGTGGTGGTCGTCCAGGTGAAGGTGATGGCCATGTTCATGGCCCGCTTCCTCTTCAAGTTCGGGGCGCTCGACCCCAGCGCCAGCGACGGCTCGGTCCTGCCGTACACCGGCACGCAGACGGCCGTGGCGACCTCCACCAAGCGCTACGGCGTCCCCTGGGGCCCACGCGACGCCGGAAGCAACTTCAGCGGCGTGAACGACCCCAACGCCGGTGTCGCCGGCACCTTCTCCGCCGGCACCGGCCAGCTCACCAGCATGCTGCTCGGCCACGGCATCGACAAGGTGTCGACCGATCCGCGCTGGGCCGCGCTCCGCTTCAACGGGTGGTTCTCGTCCATCCTCGCCAGCGGCGCGCCGGAGAGCGATCTGGGCGCCTCTCAGCTGGGCGACGCCACCATCTACCCCGGCGGAGCGCGCCCCTTTCCTCCGGCGAGCGCCGTCGCCGTCCAGGCCTTCGCCTCGAGCTCGATGATGTCCTCGAGCCGCGGCCACGCCTTCGTCTGCACCTGCACCAGCGAGCAGGCGCAGCCCACGGGTCTCGGCGGCGACCTCGCCCACCACCTCGACGCGCAGAGCATCGTCAGCTCCCCGCTCGGCATCGTGACGTTCGCCTCCGGCCTCGCCCCCGATGGCAGCGGCGGCTTCAGCATCAACGACGGACAGCAGCCGGGCGCGCGTGGCACCCTGGTCCTCGGCTCGGACCTCTCCTCCGTCATCGCCCAGGGGCAGCCCGTCGCCAGCTACGTGGATCAGATTCACGGTCTGGTCCAGGGGGGCCACGTGGATCTCGATCTGGTGCAGCAGCTCGACGGCATCCGCGGCATCGGCACGCAGCTGCGGTCGGTGCTGGTCGACCAGCGCGCGCAGCTGGTCACCGCCGTCGGCAACATGAGCCAGCTGCCGACGCTCGAGGGGAGCGCGTTCTTCGCCGACGCGAGCGCCGCAGCCACCGCAGCCGCGCCCCCGTCGCTCGGCATCTACGGCGCCGGCCAGGGGCAAGGCTCGAGCAGCGTCGACGACGCGGCGCCAGCCAAGGCGGAGTTCCTCGCCCAGTGCCGCTTCGTTCAGGAGGCGGTGAAGATCCCCGGCCTCCCCTTCCGCAACTTCGTCCTCGCGCTCAACGTGAACGACCTGAACGGCCACCCCTGCGAGCTGTCGTCACCGAACTTCGAGCCGGGCGCGCGCTCGCTCTCGCCGCTCGAAGGAATGCGCCAGCTGGCCATCGGCCTCAACATGCTGGCCCAGAGCATCCAGGCGCAGACCAACGGCGCGAAGATCTTCGTCGTCGTCTCCTCCGACGGCGGGCGGACCGGCAACATGGTCGACAGCACGCAGTCGCCCGGCCTCGTCCTCGGGCCGGCGAGCGGCCCCGGAGCGCTCACCGACTTTCTCTACGCCGACTACGCACGCATGATCGATCCCAGCGATCCGTTCACGGTGGAGCAAGGCGAAGGGCTCGACCTCGGCAGCACCAGCTCGAGCCGCGCGACGCGCTCCGGCTGCATCTTGCCGAGCCCGAACCCCGACGGCACCCCGACCTACGTGACCGCCAGCGGCAGCGCCGACCCCAGCGGCTACCCGACCAACGGCGGACTCCAGGTTGGCTTCATCCGCCACCTCGAATCGGTCGCCGGCGTGAGCGGCACGACCACCGCGTTCGGCTCGTCGTACAAGCTGCAGACGACGTAGCTACCGCCGGCGCTCAGAACAGCGCGGTGAACCCGAGCGAGAAGATGTACGCGTTGGCGTTGCTGATGGCGACGCCGCCGAGGGTGTACTCGTCGTAGTTGAAGTGCAGGATGTCGGCCGACGCGCTCAGCTTCAGCGCGGTGAACACGTGGGCGATGCGCCGGGTCCCCTCGCGGGGCATGAAGGTGTAGCCCGCGCGCGCGCCGACGAGGAAGCTCCACATGGGAGACAGCTCGCGGTCGCCGGTCCAGTACTGCCCCTTCGGGCCGAGCGGTGCGTTGCCGCCGGTGTAGTCGTCGCTCCAGAACGAGGCGCCGGTCTGCTTGTAGAAGCGGCCGCGGAGCGCCACGCGAGCGTGCTCACCGAGGTACTTCTCGAGCTCGGCCTCGCCGGTGCCGCTGGTCACGCCCCAGGTGTCGAAGTAGCCGCGACCGCCGATGTGCAGCGCCCCCTTGAAGCTGCGGAGGAAGATGTTCGCGCGCGCCGAGTACGACTGGCGGAAGCGGTTGTCCGGCTCGTGCTCCTGCCCCTTGACCCCCTCGCCGAGGATGATCGAGCGGT
>JAMFST010000806.1 GCA_026225435.1 Labilithrix luteola | reverse complement strand
CGCCTCCCTCGCGGACCACAAGGGCAAGGTCCTGCTCGTGGTCAACGTCGCGAGCAAGTGCGGGCTCACCCCGCAGTACACCGCGCTCGAGAAGCTCTACGAGACCTACAAGGACAAGGGGCTCGAGGTTCTCGGCTTCCCGGCCAACAACTTCGGCGCGCAGGAGCCGGGCACCGAGGCCGAGATCAAGGAGTTCTGCTCCACGAAGTACGACGTGAAGTTCCCCCTCTTCTCCAAGATCTCGGTCGCCGGAGAGGATCAGCACCCGCTGTACAAGGCGCTGATCGACGCCAAGCCGAAGGCCGAGGACACCGGCAACGAGTTCAAGGAGAAGCTCGCCGGCTACGGCCGCGTGCCGAAGACGGAGTCGGAGATCCTGTGGAACTTCGAGAAGTTCGTCGTCGACCGCCACGGCAAGGTGGTCGCGCGCTTCAACCCGGACGTCACGCCGGACGACCCGCGCCTCACCAAGGTGCTCGACGCCGAGCTGGCGAAGTCCTGATTCGCTGATCGCAGGAGGTCCTACGGCGCCGGCTTCGGTCGGCGCTTGCGGATCAAGCCTTCTTGCGTCGTGGAAGCGATCAAGCGGCCATCGCGCGTGTACATTTGTCCGCGCACCAGGCCGCGGGTGTTGCGCGCGACCGGGCTGTCGACGACGTGCAAGACCCAGTCGTCGATGCGGAAGGGCGCGTGGAACCACATGACGTGGTCGATGGACGCGATCTGCATCCCGGGGGAGATGGTGCTGCGGCCGTGCGGCTGCAGCGACGCGGAGATGAACCCCCAGTCCGAGATGTACGCGAGCAGCTCGCGGTGCAGCTGCGGATCGTCGGGCAGCTCGCCGAGCGCCTTGATCCACACCTGCCGGCGGCCGGGACGTGGCGGCGGGGAGAGCGGATCGGTCCACTCCGGATCGGTGGAGCGCATCTCGAAGGCCCCTCCGCTGGCGACGCGCGCGCCGATCCCCTCGGGCAGCTTGTCCTTGAGCCGCTTCACGCGCTCGGCGTCGGTGATGAGCGCCTCGGGCGGCGGCACGTCCGGCATCGGATCCTGATGCTCGAACCCCCCATCCTCGATCTGGAACGAGGCCGACAGGTTGAAGATCGGCCGCCCTGCCTGGATGGCGACCACGCGGCGGGTGGTGAACGACGCGCCGTCACGGATGCGGTCGACGTCGTAGATGATCGGCTTGGCCGGATCGCCGGGCCACAAGAAGTAGGCGTGCATCGAGTGCACCATCCGCTCCTTGGCCACCGTCTGCGTCGCCGCGGAGAGCGCCTGGCCGAGCACCTGCCCGCCGAACACCGCCCCCCAGCCGAGCTCCTGGCTCTGGCCGCGGAAGAGGTTCTCCTCGAGTCGCTCGAGGCCGAGCAGCGTGACCAGGTCGTCGAGCTGGGTCGTCATGACGACCGATAAAGTCACGCGGAGGCTCCGCAGGAAAGCAGAAAACCTCCGCGTGCTCGCGCTACGTCAACCGAGGGTGGCCTTCAGCGTGATCGTGGTGCCGGCGAGCGCCTTGGACACCGGGCAGTTCTTCTTCGTCTCCTGCGCGATCTCCTCGAACTTCGCCGCGTCGAGGCCGGACACCTTGGCGGTGGTCGAGAGCGTGATGCCCGAGATCTTCCAGCCCGGGCCGTCCTTGTCGAGCGAGACGTCCGCGGTGGTGTCGATGCTCGTCGCCTCGTGGCCGGCGCCGCCGAGCGACGCCGACAGGGCCATGGAGAAACAGCCGGCCAGCGCCGCGCCGATCATCTCCTCGGGGTTGGACCCAGCCTCACCCATCATGCGGGTCTTCACGCTGAACGGAACCTCGGCTCCGTGCGCCGGCTTCATCGTCCCCTTGCCGGTGGTGATCGCGCCTTCCCATTTTGCCGATGCTTTGCTGATGCCCATGTGAGTAGCTCCTTGGTCACCGGGCTTACCCCAGGTGCGGGCCGAGGACAGTGGGGATACCGCTCGAGCCGGGGTGGGTGGACGGAGGCTCGAGCGCGTGTTTACGCTCGTGTTGACGATGGCGGGGGAGCGGTCGAGCACGTGGACGAACTTGCGGGAGCGCCTCGCGAGCGTCGCCGTGGGCGACGGCCCCGTGCTGGCGACCGTGCAGGCCGAGATGCGCGAGTACCTCGGTACCGAGAAGACCATCGCCTACGGCTTGCAGACGGACGGCGTCCGGGTGGAGGCGCTCTCCTTCGTCCATTCCTCGATGCCGTTCCTCGTCGACGCCCGCGCGCGCTTCCAGGCGCACGTGCGCGACACGCCCGAGTTCGGGAACTACAACCCGATCCGCCCGCAGGTGCGGCAGCGAAACCGGCTGATCGTCTGGACGCGGCGTCAGGTCGAGGAGGCGAACCTGCCGATCATGCGCGAGCTGTATCCGGCGCTCGGGCTCGCGGCGCGCGCACAGGCGCGGGTCCTCCTCTGCGACGGGGACACGATGCTCGCGTTCCTCGGCGCGTGGCAGCCGGATCCGTTCGACCACGAGCAGCAGCGGCGCTTCCGCGCGCTGGTTCCGCTGCTGCAGGAGCGACTGGCGCTGGAGAGGTCGGCTGCCGATAGCTTGCGCGCGGCGGAGAGCTCGCTCCTCGATGCGGCGCTCGAGGCGATCCCGCGGCCGGTGCTCGTCGTGAGGGCCGATGGGCGGGTGCGCGAGGCGAACGGGCTGGCGGTCGGGGTGCTCGCCGCCCGGGCGGAGACCGTCACGAACGGTGTTCGCGAGCTGCTGCGCGGCGGTGCGCTGCCGCCCGGCTGGAACGTCACGCGCGTGGAGCAGCGCGGCGGTGGGCTCGATTTTCTGGTCCTGCTTCCTGCCGAGCCGCTGCGAGCCCGGGGCGCGAGCATGCGCGCGTTGACCGTCGACTGGGAGCTGACCCGACGCCAAGCCGACGTGCTCGCGCTGCTCTGCGAAGGGCGCTCGAACCAGTCGATCGCCGCAGTTCTCGACATCTCGTCGCGCACTGTCGAGGTGCACGTCGGCGCCCTCTTCGACAAGGCGCGCGTCGGCGCCCGATCAGAGCTCGTCGCGAAGGTGCTGTCGCTCGTCTAGCCGTTACGGCTTGGCGAGGTACTTGTTGCACTCCTCGACACAGCCGCGGTCACCGACGCGGGGGTCGCGGCAGATGATCTTCAGCGTCGAGAGCTCGTCGCGCGTGGCATGTCCGCTCGTCAGGCGCGGCATGAGGAGCGACTTGGCGGTGAGCGGGTCGTTGAGCATGACGTTGCGCGCCTGATCGAGCGCCGAGACGCCGCCGCTGCTGCCCGTGCTGCTGCTCGTGGTGCCGCCGGTGCCGCCTGTGTATCCGGCCGTGGCATTGCTGGCGCCGCTGCTCGTCGGATGCGCCACGGTCGCGGGGACCGGCGAGCCGTTGCTCGGTTGCGCCGTGCTGTCTCGCGGGCTGCCGCTGGGCGCGGTCATGCCGAGCGAGCCGGCATCGA
This sequence comes from Labilithrix luteola, assembly GCA_026225435.1. Lineage (GTDB taxonomy): Bacteria > Myxococcota_A > Polyangia > Polyangiales > Polyangiaceae > JAMFST01. The sequence goes on along the minus strand of JAMFST010000806.1, from coordinate 2,325 downwards.
TGCCGTTCTTCGAGCTCGAACCGCTGGCGGCGCCGGGGGGAGTGGCTTGATCGAGCGCCTGTAGCTGGTCCGCGGCCGCCTTGCGCAGCTCCGGATCGACGGTCACCGCCGTCGCCACCTGCTGCAGGAGGTTCCGGCGGGTGTTCACGTCCGGCTCGTTGGCCGCGCGGGTGAGCATCCCCTCGGCCCAGCGGCGCTCGAGGTCCTTGAACTCCGGCGCGGTGCGCTCGGGCGAGGTGTCCGGCAGATCGGTCGCCAGCAGCGTGTGCGCCTTGTCGCAGTCGCCGTTGTCACAGAGCGCCTTGGCGCGCGCCAGGATCTGCCCGTCGTGATCGTCGACCACGCCGACGATGGGCGCTTCCGGCTCCTGCTGGTGCTTCACGTACCAGGCGGCCGCCACGATCACGACGGCGGCGATGGCCGCGCCGAGGATGGTGAAGGGGAGCATGGTGCCGCGCCTACGCTTGCTGCCGTCGATGACCCGGTCGCCGATGGCCGAGAGCTGCGCGGTGTCGTTGATGCCGGGGAGGAAGATCTGCCCGGCGCCCACGAACTTGAACTTCACGTCGCCGAGCTCGATGACGTCGCCCGCCTCGATGATCCCGCGCTTCAGCTCGGCAGAGTTCACCCGGACGCCGTTGGAGGAGCCCTTGTCGACGATCTCGAAGCGCCCCTCGCCGAGGTCGTGCACCTCGGAATGAAGGCGCGACACCGAGTTGTGGTTGACCGAGATGTTCGCGTCCTCGGCCCGACCGATCGTCAGCCGCTCGCGATCGAGCGGAAACTCGGCGCCCGGCGTGGGGCCAGCGAGCATGACCAGCCGGTTGGGGCGCTCCATGAGGAGCGAGCCGCGGTTCTGCGCGGCCGAGGGGATGCTCGTCTTGACCGCGTCCGCCGGGATGCTCGGCGTGATGACCTGGGCGGCTTGCGCCTGGTCGTCCTGCAGGACCATGCGGTAGTCGCCGATCTGCACCAGATCGCCGTTCACCAGATCCTGGGCCTGCGACACGCGCAGACCGTTCACGTAGACGCCGTTGTAGCTCTCGGCGTCCTCGAGGACGTACTGGGTCTCGTGGCTGTGCCCATCGACCACGACCGCCGTGCTGGCGGTCTTCTTGGCGATGCGGGCGTGCTCACGGGAGACGTTCCGCTCCGTCAGCCGGATGGTGTTCCCCTCTTTTCGCCCGATCGTGTAGTCGTCGCGCGTGAGTGGCACGACCGTGCGCTTACCTTCGTCGTCCTCGATGACCAGCTTCCACATGGGATGTGCGATGGGCCTGCTCGATGAAGGCTGAAAGAAGGGCGGACCCGGGGCGGTGGCGACTCGCAAGCACGAGCCGACGGCAGAATAAGGGGGGGCTCGTGCCGAACGCAACGACTTGGAGACACGACGGACACCTTCGTCACCTCGCGCGTGGCCCGGGAGGCATTTTGGCCGCCTGGATTGCGTGCTTTGCGCTGCTGGCGGCCGGATGTGCAGCGACCTGGGGCGGATCCATCGGGGCCGTCCTCACCCGGAACAACGAAACCGGGAAGGTGACCGTCCGGGAGGCGCCGGAAGGGAAGGGGGCGGCCAAGGCCGGCCTGGCCCCGGGGGACGAGCTCATCGCCATCGAGGGGCACGAGGTCCGTCACCTGAGCGCCGAGCAGGTGCACGCCGCGCTCGAGGGGCCGGTCGGCTCGAAGGTGAAGCTGACCGTGCAGAGCGAGAGCAGCGCCCCCCACGAGGTGAAAGTGGAGCGCAGCCCGCTCGATCATCCCTGAAGTTTGCGACGAGCCGGGGCGGAAGTTCGCTTACGCTGCAGGGCATGCGCACCGCCGCCGCGCTGGTCATCGGCAACGAGATCCTCTCCGGGAAGGTGGAAGAGGCGAACGTCGGCGTGCTCGCGCGGACCTTGCGCGGCCTGGGCGTCTCGCTCGACCGGGTGGTCGTCGTGCCGGACGTGATCGAGCAGATCGCGAGCGAGATCCGCACCTTGTCGGCCGCGCACACCTGGCTCTTCACCTCGGGGGGCGTCGGCCCGACCCACGACGACGTGACCATCGAGGCGGCGGCGCTCGCCTTCGGGCGCAAGGTGGTGAGCGATCCGCACCTGGAGGCGATGATCCGCGGCCACTACAAGGAGCGCTGCACCCCGGGCCACCTGCGCATGGCGATCATGCCCGAGGGGGCGAGCCAGGAGGTCACCCCGGAGATCCGCTGGCCGACGCTGCGGATCGAAAATACCTGGCTCCTCCCCGGGATCCCCGAGGTGTTTCGCATGAAGCTGCCGGTGGTGGTCGCCCACCTGGGCAGCGACACCCCCTTCGTCACCCACGCCGTCT
>JAMFST010000805.1 GCA_026225435.1 Labilithrix luteola | reverse complement strand
GAGGTCGACGAAGCGCGGATCGGCGCCGCCATCGGCGAGAAGAACGGTGAGGTAGTACGTGTAGAAGTAGGAATTGATCAGGCCGCCGTTGGAGCGAATGCCGTCGCCGATCGTCCCCCTGTCGTCGTAGCTCGAGGTCGGGCACGTGGTGGACAGCTGGAGATCGACGGGTGAGTCGGGCTCCATCTCGTCGGTGTTGATCCGCCGCAGTCGGTAGAGCGGTCCGGGTGTGAAGGTGAGCTCCACCTCGCTCGTCGACACGGCGAAGGCGCGCATGACGATCTGGTCCGGGACGCTGCCATCCCAGCAGCTGGCGGGGGGCGGAGCGCTGGCATCGCTCGCGTCGCCGGAGCCGCTCGCGGCCGCAGCGTCGCCCGGGGGAGTCGTCATGCTCGCGTCGGCCTTTGCCTCGGCCTCGTCGACCTTCGCGTCGTCGATCGTCACCAGGCAGGCGCCGAGGAACGCGGCGAGCAGCGACGCGCCGGCGGAGACGACCAGGATGGATCCACGCGGCGCGTGACGCGTCATCGTGCGGATGATCGTAGCGTGGACCCCGCGTGCGCCGCGATCTCCTTGATCGTGGAGTTGCCGATCCGCGAAGCCCGCCCGGCAAAGCCAGGCGCCGTGGCGACATCGACCAACGCGTCGGCGAGCGCCAGGGTGAAGGTGTGGGTCACCCGGGTGAGCATCTCCGGATGGCCGAGATCCGACGCCTTGCCACCGAGCGCCCAGACGCGCGCAAGGCGAAGCGCCGACCTTCGATGCTGACGCGCTGCGTTCCGTCGCGCGCCGAATATATAACGATCACTATGAAACGCCCGCTCCGGACTTTTCACCGCGGCGGGCGCCACGAAGCGTAGCGTGCGGACATCTACAGGACTCGAGGCTGTCGCGCCTCGCGTGAATCGAGGAAGCCGCATGAAGCTGGGCGTGTTGCGGGAGACCGAGCCGGGCGAAGAGCGCGTCGCTCTGGTGCCGGAGACGGTGAAGAAGCTGAAGGCGAAGAAGCTCGACACCCTCGTCGAGCGAGGCGCCGGCGTGCTCGCGGGCTTCGCCGACGCCGACTACGAGGTGGCGGGCGCCGAGCTGGGTGACCGAGCCGCGGTCCTGGCGGCCGATGCCATCTTCACCGTGGCGCGCACGCGGACGGAGCTGGTCCGCGAGCTGCGCTCCGGGGCGGCGTTGATCGGCTTGCAGTACCCGCTCTCGACGCCGGACTTCGTGCAGGCGGCGGTGCTGCAGAAGCTACGCACCCTCGCGCTCGACCTCATCCCGCGCACCACGCTGGCGCAGAGCATGGACGTGCTCTCCTCGCAGGCGAACCTCGCGGGCTACTGGGCGGTGGTGGCGGCCTCGTCGCGCCTCTTCAAGATCTTCCCGTTGCTGATGACGGCCGCGGGCACCATCACGCCGGCGCGCGTGCTCGTCATGGGCGTCGGCGTGGCCGGTCTCTCGGCCATCGGCACCGCCCGTCGCCTCGGAGCGGTCGTCGAAGCGACCGACGTGCGCCCCGAGACGAAGGAGCAGGTCGAGTCGCTCGGCGCGAAGTTCGTCGCCGTGGAAGGAGTCGAGTACCGCGCCGGCACCGGTGGCTACGCGGCCGAGCAATCCGACGAGTACAAGGCGAAGCAGGCGGAGGTGGTCTCCGCCGCCATCGCCCGCGCCGACGTGGTCATCACCACCGCGCTCGTCCCCGGCCGGCGCGCCCCGCGTCTCGTCACCGATGCGCAGCTCGCCTCGATGCGCCGCGGCTCGGTGGTGGTCGATCTCGCCGCCAGCCAGGGGGGAAACGTCGAGATCGCCAACGGCGAGGCCGGTGACGGCGACGAGGTCGTGCAGCACGGCGTCCTCGTCCTGCGCCCGCGCGACGCTGCCAGCCGCGTCGCCTTCCACGCCAGCCAGGCCTTCTCGCGCAACATGGGCAACCTGCTGCTGCACCTGACGGCGGACGGCGAGTGGAAGGCGGATCTCACCGAGGAGATCGCCGCCGGTTGCACCATCACCAAGGACGGTGAGATCGTGAACGCGCGCGTGCGCGACGCTGTCGCCAAGGCGGTCTGACATGGACTTCGATCACGTTCTCTTCGCGCTGTACATCTTCATGCTGGCGGCGTTCCTCGGCGTGCAGGTCATCGCCAAGGTGCCGCAGCTCCTGCACACGCCGCTCATGGCCTTCACCAATGCCATCTCCGGCGTCTCGCTGGTCGCGTCTCTCGTCATCGCCGGCGCCGAGCGCGGGCTGGTGAGCTCGATCCTCGGCACCATCGCCGTCTTCGCCGCCACGGTGAACGTCGTCGGCGGTTTCTTGATAACCGACCGCATGTTGAAGATGTTCCGGAAGAAGGGCGGATCATGAGCCCCGAGCTGCACAACCTCATCTACCGGTCGGCGTTGCTGATCGCGTCGTTCCTCTTCCTCGTCGGCCTGCGCGGTCTGTCGCGGCCGGAGACCGCGCGCCGCGGTACGCACTACGCCGCCGTCGGCATGCTCATCGGTGTGCTTGGAACTTTGTTCCATCACGACATCGTCCAGTACCAGTGGATCCTCGGCGGCGTGGTGCTCGGCACCGTCGTCGGCGTGCCCATGGGGCTGTGGATCCCGATGACGAAGATGCCCGAGCGCATCGCGCTCTCGCACGCCTTCGGTGGCCTCGCGGTCGCCACCGTCGGCGTCGCCGAGTTCCTCCACGAGGGGGCGGCCATGAGCCGCATCGCCGCCGGGGCGGTCTCGTTCGAGGTGCTCATGGGCGCCATCACCTTCACCGGATCGCTGGTCGCCTTCGGCAAGCTGCAGGGCTTCATCACCGGCAAGCCGCTCACCTTCCCGGGGAACAACGCGCTCAACTTCATCCTCATCGGCGTCGCCTTCGTCGCCCTCGGGTTGCTGGTGCGCACGCCGGGCGACATCACCATCTTCCTCGTCATCTGCGGCCTGGCGCTGGTCCTCGGGCTGCTCCTGGTGCTGCCCATCGGCGGCGCCGACATGCCGGTGGTGATCTGCCTGCTCAACGCGTACGCCGGCCTCGCCGCGTCGGCCTCGGGCTTCGTCCTCGACAACGACGTCCTCATCATCTGCGGCGCCCTCGACGGCGGCTCGGGCATCTTGCTCGCGCTCATCATGTCGAAGGCGATGAACCGCTCCTTCGGCAACGTGCTCTTCGGAGCGTTCGGCGCCGTGGACGCCACCGCGGCCGCCGGTGGCAGCGCGGTCGCCGTGCGCGAGGCGTCCGTCGAGGACGCCGCCGAGCTGCTCAAGATCGCCGGCTCGGTCATCTTCGTCCCCGGCTACGGCATGGCCGTCGGGCAGGCGCAGCACGCCGTCCGCGATCTCGCCAACCTGCTCACCGCCAACGGCACGCGGGTGAAGTACGCCATCCACCCGGTCGCCGGCCGCATGCCGGGCCACATGAACGTCCTCCTCGCCGAGGCGAACGTGCCCTACGACCAGCTGTACGAGCTCGAGGCGATCAACGACGAGTTCCCCCAGACCGACGTGGTGGTCGTCGTCGGCGCCAACGACGTCGTCCACCCGGCTGCACGCACCACGCCGAGCAGCCCGATCTACGGCATGCCGATCTTGAATGCGGACGCCGCGAAGGCGGTCCTCGTGTTGAAGCGCGGGATGAGCGTGGGCTTCGCCGGCATCGAGAACGAGCTGTTCGGTCTGCCGCAGACGCAGATGGTGTTCGGCGACGCCAAGGCGACGCTGACGAAGATGGCGGCGGCGTTCAAGGGCGGGCACGGATAGCGACGCAGTTTGCTATCGTCGGCGCATGGCTCGACGGGCAACGCTGCTCCTCTCGCTCCTCGCGCTGATGATCGGCACCACCGCCTGCCGCCGGCGCGCCGCCCCCGACGCGTCGTCCGATCCCGATCAAGCCGTCCTCGACCGCTTCCACGACGCGCTTCAGCGCGGCATCCCCGGCGCCACGGTCGCCAGCGGCACCGACGGGTTCCTCGTGAAGATGCCCGACGGCACCACCAACGTGGCCTACTACGACGGGGTGCTCCGGCAGTGCGCCACCGCCCCGGCGAGCTGCGACGAGGCCATTGCCATCTCCGTGCGCACGCTCGGCCAGGTGACCGGCGCCGACGCGCAGGCCCCGCGAGATCCGTCGCAGGTGAACGCCACGGTGAAGG
>JAMFST010000804.1 GCA_026225435.1 Labilithrix luteola | reverse complement strand
TCGTGGAACCTCTTCTTGACCGCGGATCTGGACGCGCCGCCGCTGGCCGGGTCACGCGTCGAGATAGCGGCCAACTGCGACGGCGTGATCCACACCGGTTCCTTCGTTCTGGACGTGATCGGCTGCCAGCCGCTGACGTGCGACAACTCCGGCCCCTACGCCGTGGGCCCGTGCGGCACGGGCGTCCCCGATGGTTGCTATGGCACCATCGACTGCCCGGACCAGTGCATCGGCTTCAGCATCTGCCAGGACCAGGCTTGCTATTGCCCGCCCGAGTACTGCCCGTAGAGTCTCGGGCTCGGCCCTTCGACTCAGACGATGACTTCGTAGTCCTCGATCACCGGGTTGGCCAGGAGCTCGTCGGCCATGGTGCGGAGCTTCTCCGCCAGGGCCGTCTTGTCCGCCTCGTGCTCGAGCTCGATCTCCACGATCTTGCCGACCCGCACCCCCTTCACGCCGGTGAAGCCCAGCTTCCCGAGCGCGCGGCTCACCGCATCACCCTGGGGATCGAGCACCTCGGTCTTCAGCCGCACCACCACCGTCGCCTTCATCGTCGTCGTCTCCAAAAGTACATCGTCAGATGTGCAGGTTCTCGCGGATGCGGGCGAGCGGCTCGCGCGTGTCGGGCACGAAGGTCTCGCCGGTGATCGCCTCGTAGGCCTCGATGTAGCGCACCGCCGCCCCCGTGCGGATCTCGCGCGGCATCTCGGGCGCCTCGCCGTCGCCGGCGTAACCCATCGCGCTGTAGTGCCGGCGGACGAAGTCCTTGTCGAGCGGCTCGGGATCTTCGCCGCGAGCGAAGCGCTCCTCGTAGCTGCCGGCGCGCCAGAAGCGCGACGAGTCGGGCGTGTGGATCTCGTCGATGACGAGGATGCGCCCGTCCTTGGTCTTGCCGAACTCGTACTTGGTGTCGACCAGGAGCAGACCGCGCGCGGCGCACAAGGCCTGCCCCGCGGCGAAGAGCTGGTGCGCCAGCTTCGCCGCGCGGTCGAAGTCGTCCGCCGTCACCAGACCGGTCGCCAGGATCTCCTCGCGCGAGCCGCTGACGTCGTGCTCCCCCTTGGGCGCCTTGGTGGCGGGCGTGAGGATCGGCTGCGGCAGCTTCTGGTTCTTCTTGAGCCCCTCGGGCAGCGCGTGACCGCAGAAGTTGCGAACGCCCTTCTGGTAGTGCGTCCAGATGCTCGTCGAGGTGGTGCCGGTGACGTACGCGCGCATCACCATCTCCGCCAGGATGGGCGTGCACTCGACGCACTCGATCACGTTCGGATCCGGCAGACCGACGAGGTGGTTGGGCACCACGTCGCGCGTCTTGTCGAACCAGAAGGCCGACAGGCGGTTGAGCACCTGCCCCTTGAAAGGGATGGTGCCGAGCACGCGGTCGAAGGCGCTCAGCCGGTCGGTCACGATCATGAAGCGGCGATCGGCGCTGGCGCTGAAGTAGCTGTCGCGCACCTTTCCTTCGTACTTCGCACCGAGCTCGGGAAAGTCGGTGCGGTCGAGGGTGGTTTCCAGCGCGGCATCGAGGGTGCGGTCGTCCAGCATCAAACGCTCATCGGTCTAGCAGGGTTCTTTACCGCGCGCGCTGGATGAACGGGGTGGCGTGCCACGTCTTTCAGGCGGAGGTTTCAACCATGCTTCGTAGCTCGAACCGTTCGCGTTTTTCGCTGGTCGCTGCTGCTGCTCTCCTCGCGGGTGTCGCCGGCACCACGCTCTCCGCTGGAGTCGCGCGGGCAGACGGAGGTGCGAGCTCGGCCACGAGCGCGCCTTCTGGTGGTCGCGGGGCCGACGGCGGTGGTCGTCATGGAGGTCACGGGCGCCGCGGTCATCACGATCTGCTCCAGGCGGCCCTGCGTCTTCCGGATCTGACCGACGCGCAGAAGGGGCAGATCAACACGCTGGAACAGACCAAGCGCGCGCCGCACGTCGCAGCCCGGCAGGCGCATGAATCGCTGGCGAAGGCGGTCGCCGCGCAGGTCGACGCCGGCAAGATTGACCGTGACCAGCTGAAGCCGCAGCTGCAGGCGGTGATCTCCGCGGATGCCGCGGTGGAGGCAGCCAACGCGTCGGCGCTCGCGGGTCTTCATGGTGTGCTGACGCCGGCGCAGCGGACCGAGCTGGCCGACAAGCTCTCCGCGAGGATGGCCGAGCGCGAGCAGAAGCACGCCGCGCGCGAGGCGGAGAAGAGCGCCGACACGGCGGCGAAGACCGGCCCGGCGGGTGGTGAGCGTGGTGGTCCGTGGGGCCGCGCGCTCGGCCTCTCACCGGCGCAGGAGGCGCAGATCCGGGCGAACCTGAAGGCAGCTGGAGTCACGCCGCCCGCGCGTGGGAGCTTCGAGGCGCAGGCGCAGCAGATGCTGAACGATTTCAAGCAGCCGACGTTCACCGCGCCGGTGGCGACCGGTCCGGCGAAGACGGGGCGCATGGTCGACATGGCGCAGGCGGCGCTGCCCGTGCTCACCAACGCGCAGCGGGCCGAGCTGTCGAACCTGCTTCGCGGAAGCCAGAACCAGGGTGGTCAGGAAGAGGGGAGCTGAAGGCCGCTCTCGAGGGCGCCCTCCATCGCGCCCTCTCTCACGAAGGCCCGCTCGGCTGTGTCGGCGAGCCCACGACTCGAGTCGGGCGGGTCGACGACCTCGCCCAGCACCTTGACGATAGCCTTCTGCACCCGCGCCAGCACCCGCTCCGCGTTCACGTGGACGAAGAGCGGGGCGGCGCGGCGGAGCCCTGGGAAGCGCACTTCCACCAGCCGCCCCTGCTCGACGAGCGGGCGGGTCGCGATCTCCGGACCGTAGACGAGCTGGTGACAGGCGGCGGCGATCTCCAGCGCGACGCCGATGGTCGCCGCTTCGTGCCCGAGGGTGCGTTCGCCGCGGGGGATGGGGCACTCGTCGTTCCCCGGTTGCCACTCACCATGCGCGTAGTGCGTCGCCAGCACGAAGGGGACCGAGCGGAGCATGCTGGCCGTGACCCGGCCCATCGAGCGCGCGCGCTCCGGTGAGGTGTACAGCGATTGCCGCAGCTCGCCGACCTGCGTGCTCACCCAGGCGCGCGGCAGCCGCTCGGGCGAAGGCGTGATCGCCATCTGCACCACGTCCTCCGCCGCGTACACGCGCAGGGCGGTGCCGCCCGCCTCGATGGCGCGGAGCTGCACCTCACCGAGCACCTCGCCGAGGCGCGGGATACAGGCCGTCGCCAGGTACGACGGTGCACCGATGGTCAGCGTCGGCCGGGTCGTGCGCTTCAGCGGCAGCTCGCGCGCGCGCCGGACCAGCTCCTCGAACTCGGCGTGCATCGCGT
>JAMFST010000803.1 GCA_026225435.1 Labilithrix luteola | reverse complement strand
GGGGATCGCCGAGCAGGTGCTGGGCATGATGCTCATGTTCAGCCGCGAGCTCCCCCGCTTCGTCCGCGCGCAGCTGGCCGCCAAGTGGGACCGCCCGAGCTCGACGGCGCGCGGTCTCGACGAGCTGACCGGCAAGACGCTGGCGATCATCGGCCTCGGTCGCATCGGTGATGCGCTGGCCGAGCGCGCTCGCCCCTTCGGCCTCCACATCGTCGGCGTGAAGCGCGATCCGTCGTTCCGCCACGACGCGAGCTCACCGGTCGACGAGGTGCACGGCTTCGACCAGCTGGACGCGGTGCTCGCGCGCGCGCACCACGTGGTGCTGCTGGTGCCGCTCACGGCGCAGACGCGCCACCTCATCGGCGGGCCGCGCCTGGCGAAGATGCGCCCGGACGCCTTCCTGTACAATTTTGCCCGCGGCCCGGTGGTCGACGAGCCGGCGCTGGTGCGCGCGCTCACCGACCGGACCATCGCTGGCGCCGGTCTCGACGTCTTCGAGCAGGAGCCGCTCCCTCCCGAGAGCCCGCTCTGGGCGCTCGACAACGTCATCCTCACGCCGCACACCGCCGGCCTCACGCCGCACTACTTCGCCCGCGTCGCCGCGCTGCTCGCCACCAACGTGGGGCACTGGATCGCCGGCGAACCCCTCGTCAACGTGTTCGATCGGTCGCGCGGATACTGACTTGCGGGTCTGCCCGCCCGGCGCGCATCATTGAGGGATGACCACCCCGAAGAGCCCCAAGGGCAAGTCCCCCGCACCGGCCGCTGCTCCCGCGCCGATCAAGCGACGCGACGCCAGCGGGCACCTGGACCCGGCGTACGCCAAGGGGCTCCTCGCGCTCTCGGGTCATGCGACGGACGGCGCGCATCACGACAGCAACGACAAGGCCTTCCTCAAGCACGCCCGCTCGAAGGACGAGCTGACCGAGGGGCTGGGCGAGCAGTTCGTCGGCGCCATCACCAGCGGCGAGGAGCAGGGGGAAGAAGCGCTCGACGCGCTCAGCCCGGACGAATCCGGGGGCCCGTTCATCGTCACCAAGGGCAAGACGGAGTTCGCCGACGACGTCGACGAGTCCAACCCCGAAGGCGCCACCCGAGAGCCGTTTCCTACGACGTGAACCCCCTCACTTGACGGGCACGCCCAGCGCGCTGAGCACCGCGACACGCATCAGATCCGGCGGCAGCAGCCCCTGGTCGAGGATCGTGTCGTGGAACTTCTTCGCGTCGAACTTGTCGCCGAGGCGCTCCTCGGCCTCCTTGCGCAGCCCGCGCAGACGTACAAGCCCATAATAGTACGAGGTCGCCTGGCCGGGCATGCGGAAGGTGTAGCGCTCGACCTCGGCGGTCGCGAAGGCGTGCGACAGGCCGACCTCCTTCTCGAGGAAGTCACGCGCCGAGTCGAAGGTCCACTTGCCCTGCTGCAGCTCGGGGTCGAGGAAGGCGCGCGCCGCGCGGTGCAGGCGGAAGTCGAGGCTCACCAGCTTCCCCTCCGGTGACATGAAGGGGAGCATGATCATCTCCGAGTACAGCCCCCAGCCCTCGGCGTTGGCGCTGTTGAACGCGTAGCGACCGCGCGCGAGCGTCACGCCGCGCTCGACCATCGTGTCGAACTGCAGCTCGTGCCCCGGACGGACCTCGTGCGAGGTGAGGGTCCACGACGCCGCCGGGTAGGTGAAGTCGTCGT